>NZ_JBGNUW010000020.1:0-244819 GCF_041950495.1 Nonomuraea sp. MTCD27
GTTCGGGGGTGGGGGGTGGGGGTGCGGCGGGGAAGAGGTCGGGGTGGGTGGCCTGGAGGTGGGCGCGGGCCTGGTGGAGCTCCTTGTCCAGGACCGCGATCCACAGGCCCGTGACCGCCGCCGCCTGGTGCGGGGGCAGCCCGTCGTGGAAGCGCGCGACGACGGCGGCCCTGGCCTTCGGCGGCAGGTCGCCGAGCAGGTACGCCCCGGGCTCCCGCGGCGCCGGCACCCGTACGGACTGGTAGCGGCCGTACAGCTCGCGCAGCACCGCGTGCGCCGGGTGGTTCCAGCGGACCGAGGACCAGCGGCGGCAGACCGTGACCAGCGACTCGATCGCCAGCTCGCGGGCGCGGTCCGGGTCGCCGGTCAGCAGGTACGCGGTGCGGGCGAACGAAGGCCCGTAATTAGCCAGAAAAATCGATAAATCGTTCGATTTAATCACGTATATGACTCCTTGTGGACTGATCAGGGTAGAGGTCGCCCGCGGTCCGATGGAAGGCCCACGAAACCCCGTACCGATCCGCCGCCACACCGCTTGCAGGCCCGTGGGCTGGGCATCTACCGGGCATGCGCCCGTCATCCCCGCACCGCCGCGGCCGGCCGTCGCGCGCCCGCGCGGCCGTCCCGCTCGCCTGCCTCGCCGTGCTGACCGCCTGCGGCACCGCCCAGCAGGCCACCCTGCCGGACTCGCCTCCGGCGACCGAAACAGGCCCGGAAACAGGTCCGGGGACGGCAACGGCCACCGAGCCCGGCACCCCGACCAGCACCGCCGAGGTGGAGGTCAATCGCGACGGCATCGAGCCCGCGGTCGTGACGGCCGTGCGATACGCCGCCCACGGCACGTACGACCGGCTGGTCGTGGACCTCAAGGGCGGCATCCCCGGATACACCGTGAAATGGATGGACGAGCTCGTACAGGACGGCTCGGGCAAGCCCATCGACGTGCGCGGCGGCGCCTACCTGCAGCTCACGCTCTTCCCCGCCAACGCCCACGACGATGAGGGCGTGCCCACCTGGCACGGCGGCCCCATCTACCCGGCGAGCCTGGACAACCTGACCGACGTCGTCAGGACCGGCGACTTCGAGGGCCGCGTCGGCATCGGTCTGGTGCTGGCCCGGCGGTCCGCGTTCCGGGTCACGGAGCAGGGCTCGCCGAACCGCCTGGTCCTCGACGTGGCACACTGACGTCGTGGTGAGAAAGATCGAGGGCCCGGCCCGCATCCCCGTACCCGGCGGCAAGCTCATCGACGAGCACGTGGGCCGCGTCAGCAGTGGCGACGAGGAGATCTCCATCGCCCACATGACCGCTCCGCCGGGCTGGGAGGAGCCGGCGCAGACGCCGTCGTTCACCGAGTACACCGTGGTCCTGCGCGGCACGGTGATCGTGGAGCACGCCGAGGGCAGCACGCGCGTCGAGGCCGGGCAGTCCGTGGTGACGTCGCCGGGCGAGAAGGTCCGCTACAGCGTCGGGCCCGAGGGCGCCGAATACATCGCCGTGTGCCTGCCCGCGTTCTCGCCGGAGAGCGCCGGACGGGATTGAGCCCTCGCCGGCGGAGCCGGGCCGCGTCATGGCGGGAGGGCTGGACGGGGCTCATATCATGGCCAGATGAGCCCCACCCTTGACCAGATCCGGCGGGCTCCCAAGGTGTTGCTGCACGATCATCTCGACGGCGGGCTCCGCGCCGAGACGATCGTCGAGCTGGCCCGGGAGACCGACTACGGCCGGCTGCCCACCCACGATCCCGACAACCTGCGCCTGTGGTTCGAGGAGGCGTCGGACTCGGGGTCGCTCGAACGCTACCTGGAGACGTTCGACCACACGGTCGCCGTCATGCAGACCCGCGAGTCGCTCGTGCGCGTGGCCGCCGAGTGCGCGGAAGACCTGGCCGACGACGGCGTCGTCTACGCCGAGGTGCGCTTCGCGCCCGAGCAGCACACCACCCTGGGGCTGAGCCTCGACCAGGTGGTGGAGGCGGTGCTCGAAGGGTTCGGGCAGGGCTCGGCGGGCCGCGGCATCCGGGTGGGCACGCTGCTCACGGCCATGCGGCACCAGGCGCGCTCCAGGGAGATCGCCGAGCTCGCGGTGCGCTACCGCGACGGCGGCGTGGTGGGGTTCGACATCGCGGGGGCCGAGGCCGGCTACCCGCCCACCAGGCATCTTGACGCGTTCGAATACCTGCAGCGGGAGAACGCCCACTTCACCATCCACGCCGGCGAGGCGTTCGGGCTGCCGTCGATCTGGCAGGCCATCCAGTGGTGCGGCGCCGACCGGCTGGGCCACGGCGTGCGCATCATCGACGACATCTCCGTGGCCGACGACGGGTCCGCGAAGCTGGGGCGGCTGGCGGCGTACGTCCGCGACAAGCGGATCCCGCTGGAGATGTGCCCCACCTCCAACCTGCAGACCGGGGCCGCGGCGTCGATCGCCGAGCACCCCATCGGGCTGCTGCGGCGGCTGCACTTCCGGGTCACGGTCAACACCGACAACCGGCTGATGAGCTCGACCAGCACGTCGCTGGAGTTCCACAAGCTGGTCGAGACGTTCGGCTACGGCTGGGACGACCTGCAGTGGTTCGCGGTCAACGCGATGAAGTCGGCGTTCATCCCGTTCGACGAGCGGCTGGCGCTGATCAACGGCGTGATCAAGCCGGGGTTCGCCCAGATCAAGTGGCAGCCGTGAAGCAGGTCTACCGCTCCAGGACCGCATTCGTCCTGGGCTGGGTGTGGCTGGGTTTCGTCGCGCTCAACGTCTGGGACCTGACCGCCCGCTACAGCGGCAAG
Organism: Nonomuraea sp. MTCD27; assembly: GCF_041950495.1. Taxonomy (NCBI): domain Bacteria; kingdom Bacillati; phylum Actinomycetota; class Actinomycetes; order Streptosporangiales; family Streptosporangiaceae; genus Nonomuraea; species Nonomuraea sp. MTCD27. Next base: position 2,782 of record NZ_JBGNUW010000020.1, read on the forward strand.
GCGTCGCTGGTGGCGCTGGCCGTGCTCGGGATGCTGACGGCGCTGGTCTACACGGTCGCGCTGCGCCCCGCCACCGTCTTCACGGAGGCGGGGCTGGTGGGGCGCAACCCGTTCCGCACCACGTTCCTGCCGTGGGCCACGATCGAGGACGTCACGGTGTCCCACTCCGTCAACATCCACCACGGCGACGGGCAGGTGCTGCGGTTGTGGACGCCGATGAGCAGCGCGCGCGAGCGGGCCAAGGCGCAGCGGCGCGGCACCACCACCCCGCAGCGGGGGCGCTACAAGACCGAGCCGACGCTGTCGAAGGGCGAGCAGGCGGCGGCGGAGGCGTTCGCGGGCAAGACGCACGCCGACTGGGTGGGCGACCAGATCCGCGAGCGCGCCGAGTCGGCCCGGCGCCGCGGTGAGGAGGCGGCGCCGGCCCGGGTGAGCTGGTCCTACGACGCGATCGCGGTGCTGGTGGTGGGGGTGGCGCTGGTTCTCGCGGCCGTCGTCATCCCCTAGCCCTGTTGACGAACCTCGACATCCCGGCCTGGGCGATGCCCGACGCCTCCACCTGCTTGGCCGCCTCCGTCTCCACCTGGAAGGCCCGCTCGACCTCCGCCAGCGGCGGGCGCAGCAGGGCGAGGTGGACGGCCGTGGCCGTGCCGGGGGCGGTCCAGTGGCGCACGCGGGCGATCGCCGACTCCACCAGCTCCTCCGGGGCCACGATCTCGTCCAGCAGGCCGACGGCCACGGCCTGCTCGGCGCTCATGCGGGTCGAGTCGAGCACCAGCCGCAGCGATCTCGCGCCCACCAGGCGGGGGAGCAGGTAACTGGCGGCGTTCGAGATCGACAGGCCGATGTGGTTCTCCGGGAGGAAATACTCCGTCGCCGGTGTGCCGATGCGGGTGTCGAAGCAGAGCGTCCACTCGGCGGCACCGCCCACGGCCAGGCCGTTGACCGCGGCCACCACCGGCACCCGCGTCTCCAGCACGGCCCTGGTCATGTCGTGGAAGAGCTCCACCTCCTCGACCAGCGACCGGCCGACGGCCTGGTGGATGTCCTCGCCGGCCGAGAACGCCCGTCCGGTGCCGGTGACCACGATGCCTCTGGCGCTGCCGCCGTGCTCGCGGATGGCCGCCGCCAGGTCCGCGCGCATGGCGGCGGTGAGGGCGTTGAGCTTGTCGGGGCGGGCGAGCGTGATCAGGGCCACCTCGTCGCGTACGGTCACGTCGATCATTTCTGCTCCTTGTCGACCGGGATGGCTGGGGCGGCGCGCTGGTCGCGCCCGGGTGGGAGGAGGTGGCGCTTCTCGACGCGGGCCGACGGGGTCAGCGGGAACTCCTCGACGAACTCGACGTACGCCGGGATCTTGAAGCGGGCCAGGCGCTCCCTGGCGTGCTCGATCACGCTCTTCGCGGTCTCGGGGGTGGCGGCGTGGCCGGGGCGGAGCTGGAGGAACGCCTTGGGCAGCTCGCCGAACAGCTCGTCCGGGATCGGCACCAGGGCCGCCGACAGGACGGCCGGGTGCCGGGCGAGCACGCTCTCCACCTCGGCGCAGGAGATGTTCTCGCCGCCCCTGCGCACCATGTCCTTGATCCGCCCGGCGTGGTGGATGTAGCCGTGTGAGTCGCGGAAGCCCAGGTCGCCCGTGTGGTACCAGCCGTCCCTGAAGGCGTGGGCGGTGGCCTCCGGGTGGTTCCAGTAGCCCTTCATCATGGGCACGCCCCTGACCAGGATCTCGCCGGTCTCCGCGGCGAGCTCCACCTCCTTGCCGGGCGGCGCCAGGCCCATGGCGCCGGTGCCGACCGTCTCCTCCGCGTCGAGGGGCACCACCAGGTCGGGGCCGCTCTCCGTGGAGCCGTACAGCTCCCGCCAGGGGGTCCCCCAGCGCTCCTCGAACGTGCGGTGCAGGTCCGGCTGGATGCCGGAGCACAGCACCACGCGCATGCGGTTGTCGCGGTCGTGCGGGTGGGGCGGCTGCTTGTGCATCAGGAGGGGCATCGTGCCCAGCACGTACGTCAGCGTCGCCCCGTGCTCCCTGGCCGAAGCCCAGAAGCCGGAGGCGGAGAAGCGGGGGAGCACCACGAGGGGGATGCCTCCGAGGAGGCAGAGGAGGGTGACCCACTGGGGGTCCATGTACGAGTACGCCTGCGCGATCATGAAGACGTCGTCGTCGCGCAGGCGTACCTGGTCGGCGGCGATCCGGGCGGTCCTGAGCCAGTAGTCGTGGGTGAGCATGCAGGCTTTGGGGAAGCCCGTGGTGCCCGACGTGTACTGAAAATTCGCCACATCATCGGGATTGGCCGGTGCGGTGGGGCGGGGGGTTCCGTCCTTCAGGGCGTCCAGGAGGTGCACCGTGCCGGGAAGGTGCGGGGCGTGCTCGGCGGTCGTGACGGTGGCCACGGCGCCCGAGTCGCGCAGGACGTGCTCCAGGTCGGCGGCCCGGTAGCGGACGTTCACCGGCACGGTGATCGCGCCCGCCTTGAGGATCGCCAGCCAGCTCAGCGGCCAGCCGGGCACGTTGTCCATCATGATCGCCACCCGGTCGCCCGGGCGTACGCCCTTGTCGATCAGGGCTCCGGCCAGCCGGTCGGAGCGTTCGTCGGCGGCGGCGAAGGTCAGGGAGGTGTCGGGGAAGCGGAGGAACTCGCGGTCGCCGTACGTGCTAGCGGCGTGCCTCATCAGGTCGGGGATCGTGTCGTGCATCCGGCGGCTCCCAGGGGAATTCGGGCAGCAGGGAGGGATCGGCGGTCGCGACGACCTGGGCCGGGGCGCGGACGGCGGCCAGGCCGATCGTGACGAACTCGGCGCACACCTGCTCCAGCGTGGAGTCCCCGTCGGGGCGGTACCACTCGCTGGTGCCGGTGCACATGGACATCAGGGCGAGCCGGGTCAGCCGCTGGTCGGCGAGGCGGAACGTGCCCTCGGCGACCCCGTCGGCCAGCGCGTCCTTCCAGTGGGCCTCGTACGCGTCGCGCAGGGTGATGATCTCGTCGTGGGCGGCGGAGCCGGGGGTGAGGGAGCGCAGCTCGCCGTCCATGACGCGGGTGGTCATGGGGTTGCGGGCGTGGATGGCGGTGAGCGAGCTGATGAGCAGGGAGAGGCGGTCGGCGGGGCGTTCGTACGGGGCCAGCATGCGCTCCGTGGCCTCGATCAGCCCGCGCTGGGCCACCCGCATGAGGTCGGCCAGCAGGGCTTCCTTGCTGGTGACGTGGTGATAGATCCCGGCGTTGGTCATGTTGACCGCCTTGCCGAGGTCTCTGATGCTCGTGGCGGCGTAGCCCTGGCGGGCGAACAGCAGCACCGCCGCCGTCCTGATCCGCTCGCCGGCGTCGTTGGTCATGGACTCCTACCGAACGTTCGGTCGCCCGCTTTGACCCGAAAATACCCCAAGATATGAGAAACCGCCATAGGTTGACCCTGACACGGTGTCAGGCGCTAGACCTGGGGAGGACATGTTCAGCATCGGAGACTTCGCCAGGCTGGGGCTGGTGTCCGTACGCATGCTGCGCCACTACGACGCCATCGGCCTGCTGCGCCCCGCGCACGTGGACCCGGCCACCGGATACCGCTCCTACCAGGCCGAACAGCTCGCCCGGCTCAACCGCATCGTCGCGATCAAGGATCTCGGCTTCACGCTGGAGCAGGTCAGGGCGATCCTCGACGAGAAGGTGAGCACCGAGGAGCTGCACGGCATGGTGCGCCTGCGCCGCGCCGAGCTCGAGGCCCGGATCAGCGCCGACCTGGCCAGGCTGCGGAGCGTCGAGGCGCGGCTGCGTACGATCGAGACGGAGGGGCACATGCGTACGGCGGAGGTCGTGCTGAAGCGGGTCGAGCCCGTCCGCGTCGCCCAGCTCGCCGCCAGGGCGGCCAGTTACCAGGGCGAGGACATCGGGCCGGTCATCGGCCCCCTGTTCGAGGAGCTCTGCCGGCGGGTGGCGGCCGCCTGCGTCCGGATCACCGGGCCCGGCATCGCCCACTACCGGGAGGAGGCCGACGGCTCGATCATGGTGCACGCCTGCCTGCCGGTGAACGTGGCGCCCGGCGGCCACGACTTCGAGGTGGTCGACCTGCCCGCCGTCGAGACGGCCGCGACGATCATCCACCACGGGCCGATGGAGGACGTGGGGCCGACGTTCCAGGCGCTGGCCCACTGGATCGAGGAGAACGGCCGCCGCTCCCGCGACCTGGCCAGGGAGATCTCCCTGCACTGCCCGGACGACCGGGACGAGTGGGTCACCGAGCTGCAGATCGAAGTGAGCTGACATGGAGCTGGAAGCGCACCGGGCCGAGCTGACCGGCTACTGCTACCGCATGCTCGGCTCCGGGTTCGAGGCCGAGGACGCGGTGCAGGAGGCGTTCGTCAGGGCGTGGCGCACGTACGACCCCGGCCGCGGGCCGCTGCGCCCGTGGCTGTTCCACCTGGCCACGAACATCTGCCTCGACATGCTCAGGGGCCCGCAGCGGCGCGCCCGCGCCATGGACCTCGGCCCCGCCGCCGTCCCCGGGGCCGAGCTGGGCGTGCCGCTCCCGGAGAGCCGCTGGGTCCAGCCCGTGCCCGACGCCCGCGTCCTCGACCCCGCCGACCTGGCCGTCTCCAGGGAGACGGTGCGCCTGGCGTTCGTGGCGGCCCTGCAGCACCTGCCGCCCCGGCAGCGCGCCGTCCTCATCCTCCGCGACGTGCTGAAGTGGAGCGCCGCCGAGACCGCCGACCTGCTGGCCACCACGGTCACCTCGGTCAACAGCGCCCTGCAACGCGCGCGGACCCGCCTCCCGGCGACGGCCCCGCTCGACGCCGAGGTGGACGAGGGGCTGCTGGCCCGGTACGTGTCGGCGTTCGAGCGCTACGACGTGGACACGCTGGTGTCGCTGCTGCACGAGGACGCGACGTCGTCCATGCCGCCGTTCACGTGGTGGTTGCGGGGGCGCGCGGACATCCGGGCGGTCCTGCTCGCCTCGGGCGCGCCCTGCGCCGGGTCCCGCCTGCTGCCGACGCGGGCCAACGGCTGCCCGGCCTTCGGGCAGTATCTCAACGGGGAGCCGTTCGCCCTGGTCGTCATGGAGGTGGCCGGGGGGCTGATCGTGGGGGAGACCACTTATCTCGATCCCGGGTTGTTCCCGTTGTTCGGGCTGCCGATGAGTTTCGAGGCCGCGCTCCGTACTGAGGGATGAAGGAGGCAACACAACATGCCACAGATCGTCGAATTCCCCGAACGTCCGTACGCCGGGGTGCGCCGTACCATCACCATGACCACCTTCGGCCTCGTCGCGGACCGCATCGGTGAGATCATCGGCTGGCTGGCCGAGCGCGGCATCGCCCCCGCGGGGGCGCCGTTCCTGAGGTACCACAGCATTGACATGGCCAACGACCGGTTGGTGGTGGAGGCCGGGGTGCCGGTCGCCACGCCGGTGGAGGGCGAGGGCGACATCCTCCCCGGCACACTGCCCGCCGGCCGCTACGTCGCCGTCTCCCACCACGGCCACCTCGACCAGCTCGCCGGCGTCATCGAGTCCCTGCTGAAGTGGGCCGGCGAGCAGGGCCTGGAGTGGGACATGACCGACAAGGACGGCGTGGAGCACTGGGGCTGCCGTCTGGAGCTCTACAACACGAACCCGATGGTCGAGCCCGACATGAACAACTGGGACACCGACCTGCAGTTCCGCCTGGCCTGACCCCTCGGGCAGCGGGACCCGCGCCCCAGGTCCCCCTGCCCGATCCGCCACCTGCCGCCGCCCGGTTACGTCGCGGCCGCCGCGCCACTCCACGGATCCGACCATCGTGATCGTCTTCGCGACGGGCTCCTTGTCCGCGCCGAAGGGCTTGCGGGTCCGCAATGTGGCGGCGCTCCGTGGCCGGCCGGACGGACGGTCAGTGCCGAGGGTCGGGTCCGGGATGGCGGCACGCAGGGAACAACAGCTCGTGGGCTCACGCGCCGCGCATGAACGCCAGGTCCTCCCCCCAGGAATCCAGCACGTCCCCGTGCCCGGCCGCCCGCGCGTACGGCTCCAGGTCGTTCAGCAGTACCCGCACGGCCGCCGGGGCCTCGGCGGACAGGGCCGCCTCCAGCCGGGGCAGCAGCTTCTCGGCACTCCACAACGCCGGGCCCAGCGGATGGTGGCGCAGCTCCCACTCCAGGTACTTGTTGTACGGCCGCACCCGCCCGTGCAGCGCGAACACGTAAGCCAGGTAGGAAGGAACGGTCTCCGCCCCGTCCAGCAGGACACCGACGCGGTTGCCGTCACGGCCGTTCTTCAGGCACCGGTACGCGCTGTTGAGGAACACGCCCAACGCCTCCCGCCCCACCACGTCGGCCTCGCCGGGCGTGAGCGTGGCCTTCGCGGTGACCAGGGAGGCGATCAGGCCGTCGGCGGTGTCCTTCAGGACCTTGGCGTAGGCGAAGGCGTACCGGTTCCACTCGGTGCCGGAGCCGGGGAGCGCGTGGCCCCGGAACTGCTCCAGCGTCATGATCACCGCGTCCACGAGCTCGTCCCGACGAGGCTCGTGCGCCGCCCCCTCGGCGACGATCAGGTAGACGTCGTGGTCGGAGTGGGCGGTGGCGGTGCCTTCGCGGGCCTGGGAGCCGCTCAGCACCACCCCCGTCACCGCCGGGTCCGGCCCGATCCGGGCCATGAAGCCCTCGAACGTCTCCATCCCGCTAGAGTGCCAGCCGCGCCGCCAGATCCGCTCTCAGGGCGTCGAGCTGCTCCTCCGCGCGGCTCCTGGCCTCGGCCGGCGTGCCCGTCACCGGGACGACGACCTCCAGGTAGCACTTCAGCTTGGGCTCCGTGCCCGAGGGACGTACGACCACGCGGGCGTCCCCCGACAGGCGGTAGCGCAGCCCGTCGGTCGGCGGCAGGCCCCCGTCGCCCTTCGTCAGGTCGTCGGCCCGCTCCACCGCAAGGCCCCCGAGCGTCGCGGGCGGGTCGGCGCGCAGCCCGGACATGGCGGCGGCGATCTGCGACAGGTCGGCCACCCGGAACGACAGCTGCGACGTCGCGTGCAGCCCGTAGCGCCGGGCCTGGTCGTCCAGGAGGTCCAGCAGCGTGCGGCCGTCGCGCTTGGCCGTCGCCGCGATGCCCGCCACCGTCAGCGCCGCCCCGATCCCGTCCTTGTCCCTGACCGGCAGGCCCGCGTCGGATCCGACGCTGTAGCCGATGGCCTCCTCGTAGCCGAACACCAGCCCGGGACCGGCCTTGATGATCCACTTGAAGCCGGTCAGCGTCTCGCCGTACCGGATGCCGTGCGCGCGGGCGATCTTGCCGAGCAGGGTGGAGGAGACGATGGTGGTGGACACCATGCGGTCGCCGGTGGTGTGCGTGATCACGTGCTCGGCGAGCAGGCCGCCGACCTCGTCGCCGGTCAGCATGCGTACGCCGCCGCCGGGCAGCGGCACGCCCACCGCGCACCGGTCGGCGTCGGGGTCGTTGGCCAGGACCAGGTCCGCGTCCAGCTTGGCGGCCAGGGCGGTGGCCAGGTCCATCGCCCCCGGCTCCTCCGGGTTGGGGAAGGAGACCGTGGGGAAGTCGGGGTCGGGGTCGCGCTGCTCCTCGACCGCTATCGGGCTCTCGAAGCCGGCGGCCAGGAAGGCGCCGGTCAGGACGGCCGCGCCGACCCCGTGCAGCGGGGTGTAGGCCACGCGCAGGTCGCGGTCCTCGCCCAGGGGCAGGGACGTCACGGCGTCGATGTAGTCGTCGACGATGCCCTCGCCCAGCTCCGTCAGGGTGCCGGGACCGTTCAGCGGCAGCTCGTCCACCCGGCCCACGGCGTCGATGGCGGCCGAGATCTCGGCGTCCAGCGGCGGCACGATCTGGGAGCCGTCACCCCAGTAGACCTTGTAGCCGTTGTCGCGCGGCGGGTTGTGGCTGGCCGTGACCGCCACCCCGGCGTCCGCGCCGAGGTGCCGCACGGCGAAGGCGAGCACGGGCGTGGGGAGCGGCCCCGGCAGCAGGGACGCGTGCAGCCCGGTTCCCGTCAGCACCGCAGCGGTGTCGCGGGCGAACACGTCCGACTTGTGCCGGGCGTCGTAGCCGATGATCACGTGCTTGCCCGGCCCGAGCACCTTGGCCAGGCCGGCGGCGGCACGCATGACGGTCACCCGGTTCATCCGGTTGGGGCCCGCGCCCAGCTCGCCGCGCAGCCCCGCCGTGCCGAACTCCAGCTTGGCCCCGAATCGGTCCTGGACGGCCGCCAGGTCCTCGCGCTCGATCAGCTCGGAGAGCTCGGCCCGGGTGTCGGGGTCGGGGTCCTGCGCCAGCCACTCGTTCGCCTCCCGCAGCAGGCTCACAGCCGGTCCACCACCTTGGCCAGCAGCACGCCCATGCGGGCGGCCGTGGCCCGGCCCACCTCCAGGACCTCCTCGTGGTTGAGCGGCTCGCCGGACAGGCCCGCGCCCGGGTTGGTGACCAGGGAGATGCCGAGCACCTCCATGTCCGCCTCGCGGGCGGCGATGGCCTCCAGGACGGTGGACATGCCGACCATGTCGCCGCCCAGCGTGCGGAGCATGCGGATCTCGGCCGGCGTCTCGTAGGTGGGGCCGCGGAAGGCCACGTAGACGCCCTCGGCCAGGGTCGGGTCGATCTCGCGGACCAGCGCGCGCAGGCGGCCCGAGTAGACCTCGGTGAGGTCGATGAACGTGGTGCCGGTGATCGGGTTGGCGCCGGTCAGGTTGATGTGGTCGCTGATCAGGACGGGGTCGCCGACGTTCTGCGTCTCGGGCCGCAGGCCGCCGGCCGCGTTGGTGAGCACGATCGTGCGGACCCCGGCCGCGGCCGCCGTGCGGACGCCGTGCACGACCGCGTCCACACCGAGCCCCTCGTACAGGTGGGTACGCCCGAGGAAGATCAGCGCGTGCCGGCCGGTCGAGGTGCGTACGACGCGGATCTTGCCGCCGTGCCCCGCCACGGCCGGGGCGCGGAAACCCGGCAGGTCGGTGAACGGGATCTCGCTCACCGTCTCGCCGATCGCGTCGGCGGCGGGCACCCACCCCGACCCCATGACAAGTGCCACCTCGAAGGTGTCGAGCCCGGCGGCGCTGCGCAGCGCCGCGGCGGACTCGTCGGCCAGGGTGTATGCGTCTTTGCTCACATCTCAGTAGTTTAGGAGGAGCCTGTCCAGAACCCGCACCCCGAACTGCAGCGCGTCGACCGGCACCCGCTCGTCCACCCCGTGGAACATCGAGGCGAAGTCCATGTCCGCCGGGAGCCGCAGCGGCACGAACCCGAACCCGCGCACCCCCAGGTCCGCGAAGAACGTCTTGTTGTCGGTGCCGCCCGACATGCAGTACGGGATCGCCCGCGCCGACGGGTCCTCGGCCTTGAGCGCCGCGACCATTGACTCCACGAGGGCGCCGTCGAACGAGGTCTCCAGCGCGATGTCGTGGTGGATGAACTCGCGCCGCACCTTCGGCCCGAGCAGCCCGTCCACGGTCTTGAAGAACTCCTCCTCGAACCCCGGCAGAAAGCGCCCGTCGACCACGGCCGTGGCCTGGCCGGGGATGACGTTCGACTTGTAGCCGGCGCCGAGCTGGGTCGGGTTCGTGGTGTTGCGCAGCGTGGCGCCGACGAAGCGGACCAGCGGCCCGATCCTGTCCAGGACGGGCTGCGGGTCGTCCTCGTCGAACGGGATCCCGAACGCGTCGGCGACCTCGGTGAGGAACTGGCGGACGGTGGGGGTGTAGGTCAGCGGCCAGTCGTGCTCGCCGATCCTGGCCACGGCCCTGGCGACCTCGGTGACGGCGTTGTCGGCGTTCAGCATCGAGCCGTGCCCGGCCGTGCCGTCGGCGATCAGCTTCATCCAGGCCAGGCCCTTCTGGGCGGTCTCGATCAGGTAGAGCCGCAGGGACGGGTCCACCTCCAGGGAGTAGCCGCCGACCTCGCTGATCGCCTCGGTGACGCCCTCGAACAGCTCGGGGTGGTGGGCGGTGAGGTATTTCGCGCCGTACACGCCGCCGGCCTCCTCGTCGGCCACCCAGGCGAAGACCATGTCGCGCCGCGGCCTGAGCCCCTCGCGCTTGAAGCGGCGCAGCACCGCCAGCATCATCGCGTCCATGTCCTTCATGTCCACGGCGCCGCGGCCCCAGATGTAGCCGTCGCGCACCTCGCCCGCGAACGGGTCCACCGACCAGTCGGCGGCGTTGGCCGGCACGACGTCCAGGTGGCCGTGCACGAGCAGGGCGGGCAGCGACGGGTCGGTGCCCTCGACGCGGGTGATCACGTTGCCGCGGCCCGGCTCGCTCTCGATGTAGGTGGACTCGATCCCGACCTCGGACAGCCTGGCCATGACGACCTCGGCCGCGGCCCGCTCGCCGGGGCCGCTGCCGTCCCCGTAGTTGCTGCTGTCGGCGCGGATCAGCTCGACGCACAGGTCGGCGACTTCCAGTTCGGCGGGTGTCATGGCGTTTTCTCCCAACGGTGGTCCAACGTGAGCAGTCCGGACTTGTGGAGGTGGCCGCGCTTGTAGGCGCGGGTGATCAGGGTGAGGTCGACGTCGGTGATCTCGTCGAACCGGCCGACGACGCCGGTCATGAACCGGTAGAGGTCCGCCTCGTGCGCCGACACGACCTGCACGATGAGGGAATGCGTGCCCGTGGTGGCGGCGCAGTAACGGACGTTCGGGTGCGCTGCCAGTTCCTGGCCGACCAGGTCGAGACCGTGAGGGCGGACCTTCAGCCACAACATGGCCTCGACCTCCAGGCCGAGCAGCGCGGGCTCCACCTCCGCCCGCGGCAGCAGCAGCCGCCGCTCGATCAGCGAGGTGACCCGCCTGCGGGCGGTCGGCACGGAGATGTCCAGCCGCTCGGCGACCGCGGTGAAGGCGATCCGGCCGTCGGCGGTGAGGAGCTCGGCGATCTCCTGCTCCAGAGGTGACAGGCCGTCCTCGTCGGGCAGGCACTCCGGCAGCGGGTCCGGCCGCAGCTCGGCGACCTCCCGCTCGGTGAGGTACGGAGCGTGCCACTCGGCCACGGTCCTGAACGTGTGGAGCACGACTTGAGTCTGCGTCTGCAGGACGCCGTCGATGTCGGAGACCTGCGAGGACAGGATGCGGTGCAGGTCCTCCCGCGAGGGGGAGACCAGCTCGCAGCCGATGTCCGCGGCGCCGGTCAGGGAGTAGACCGACCGCGTGTCCGGCCGGTCGGCCAGCGCCTTGGCGACCTGTGCCGCCGTCCCCGGGCGTACCTGGACGTGCAGGTGCACGGGGCGGCCGTGCCCGGTGCGCAGGTCGTCGTAGATGGCCGTGACCCGGACGACCCCCTCCGAGATCAGCCGCTGCAACCGCCGGGCGACCGTGCGCTCGTGCTCGCCCACGGCCCTGCCGATCTCGCCCCACGAGGCGCGCGGGCTGACTTGCAGGGCGGCGACGAGTCGCCGGTCGAGAACATCCACCTGCGGCCGTTTCTGTGTCGGGATTGTAAATATTGGTCCGGACATTTGACTGTTTCGGTCTTCCGAATGCACAGTAAGCCATCACCGCACCTGGCAGCAAAGGAGCCCACGTGGCCACCACCCCTGTGGCACACTCCCCACTCGGCATCCCCAAGAGCCGCGTACGCCAGCTCATGGCGGCCAGCATCGGCAACGTGGTCGAATGGTACGACTGGTACGCCTACAGCGCCCTCGCGACGTTCTTCTCCGTCCAGATCTTCCCGCCCAGCGCCGGCAACCCCCTGGTGCCGCTGCTGAGCTCCTTCGCGGTCTTCGCCGTGGGCTTCTTCATGCGCCCGCTCGGCGGCCTGCTGGTCGGCGCCTTCGCCGACAGGTACGGGCGCAAGTCCGCCATGACGTTCACGATCGTGCTCATGGGCGTCGGCTCGCTGCTCGTCGGCCTGACCCCCACCTACACGGCGGCCGGCCTGCTGGCCCCGGTCATGCTCACCGTGGCCCGGCTCATCCAGGGCCTGTCGGTGGGCGGCGAGTTCGCCGCCGCGACCACGTTCCTCGTGGAGTCGGCCCCCAAGGGCCGCCGCGGCCTCTACTCGAGCTTCCAGTACGTCAGCACCACCATCGGCCAGCTCATCGCCACCGGCCTGGCGGCCCTGCTGGCCACGATGCTGGTCACGGCCGACATGGACTCCTGGGGCTGGCGCGTCCCGTTCTTCGTGGGCGCCCTGCTCAGCCTCGTGGGCCTGTGGATCCGCAAGGGCGCCGACGAGACCTCGGCCGTGGCGGAGGAGATCCAGCGGGGCGAGACGCAGCGGCCCAAGCTGTTCGAGTTCCTCAGGAGCTATCCGAGGTCGGCCGCGACGATCGTGGGCATCACCATCGCCGGCACGGTCGCGTACTACACGTGGACCACGTTCCTGCCCACGTACGCGCAGATCACCGTGGACTTCGACAAGGCGGACTCGCTCCAGATCGGCACCATCTGCCTGGTCTTCTTCATGGTCCTGCAGCCGCTGCTCGGCATGTTGTCGGACCGGATCGGGCGCAGGCCGATGCTGATCACCTTCGGGCTGGGCTTCGTCATCCTGCCCGTGCCGCTGCTCGGCCTGCTCACCGACGCCTACTGGAGCCTGCTGGTCGTGCAGCTCGTCGGCATGGTCTTCCTCGGCTGCTTCACCTCGATCTCGGCCGCGGTGAACTCCGAGCTCTTCCCGACCCGGGTGCGGGCGGCGGGCGCCGGGTTCCCGTATTCGCTGACCGTGGCGCTCTTCGGCGGCACCGCCCCGCTGATCGGCACCGCGCTGCAGGAGGCGGAGAGCCCCGGGCTCTTCCCGTGGTACATGTCCGCGCTGGCGCTGGTCTCCCTCCTGGTCTACCTCTTCGTCCTCAAGGAGACCAAGGACGAGCCGCTGCGTTAACCGCCGAACGAGGTGCAGGGGCGCTCCCGCAGCTCCTTGACGTAGTCGTCGGGGGCGCCCGCCCGCTCGGCCGCCTCGGCCAGGCTGCCCAGGTAGCGGGCCGAGGGCAGCCCGCCCTCGTAGCCGTCGAGCACGTAGAACCAGGCCACGACCTCGCCCTCCAGGGTCTGCACCCGCAGCCGCACCTTGTGGTAGGCGCCGCGCACCGCGCCCTCCCACTGGTCGAGCGAGGTCTCCTCCCAGTCGGGCACGTCATAGAGGACCACGAACACGTGCTCGTCGGGATCCTCGACGATCGTGGCGATCGAGCCCTCCCACGCCAGGTCCATGCCGCCGAACGTCAGCCGCCAGCCCGGCAGCCAGCCCACACCCCAGATCGGTGAATGGGGGGCACGCATGGCCATCTGCTCCGGATCCATGTTCGTGCCGTACGCGCCATAGAGTTTGAGGTCACTCGGCTTCCCCGACCGATCAGAAGGCCACGCCACGATCCACCCCTCTCGCCGGGTGCGTCTTCGTCATCCAGCTACCGCGCCATCCTGCCACGCTGGACGGCCGCGACGGTCCATCGGATCCGGGCGTAAGGGCGTCGTGTCACACTTCGTCGCCCAGATCCCGATCGTCCCGGCGGACCGGGGCATCGGAGGCGTGGGAACGGCCCCGTTGCAGCTTCACGCCGGTCGTGCGGGACAATGGAACATGTGACGAGGATCGTGATCATCGGCGGCGGACCAGGCGGCTACGAGGCGGCACTGGTGGCCGCCCAGCTAGGCGCGCAAGTCACGATGGTCGAGCAGGACGGCCCCGGTGGTGCGTGCGTGCTCACTGACTGCGTGCCGTCCAAGACGCTGATCGCGACCTCCGTCCGCAAACAGGCTCTGCTCGACGCGTCCTCCGTGGGCGTGTCGTTCTCCGGCGGGCCCGACGGGGACACCGGGGTGGTCGGGGTCGACCTGCCACTGGTCAACAAGCGGGTCAAGGAGCTGGCCCAGGCCCAGTCGGCCGACATCGCGGCGCGGGTCGAGGCCGAGGGCGTCGAGATCGTCAACGCGCGCGGCCGGCTGGTGGATCCGCAGGTGGTGCGGGCGGGGGACCGCACGATCAGGGCCGACGTCGTGCTGGTGGCCACCGGGGCGACGCCGCGCGTGTTGCCGGGGGCCGAGCCCGACGGGGAGCGGATCCTCAACTGGCGCCAGCTCTACGACCTGGACGAGCTGCCCGAGCACCTGATCGTGGTCGGCTCCGGGGTGACGGGGGCGGAGTTCGCGGGCGCCTACCGCTCGCTGGGGTCGGAGGTCACGCTGGTCTCCAGCCGGGACCGGATGATGCCCAATGAGGACGCCGACGGCGCCGAGGTGCTCGAAGAGGTCTACCGGCGGCGCGGCATGAACGTCATGGGCCGTTCCCGGGCCTCCTCCGTCAAGCGCACGTCCCACGGGGTGGTCGTCACGCTGGAGGACGGGCGCACGGCCGAGGGGTCGCACGCGCTGATGACGGTCGGCATGGTCCCCAACACCTCCGGCATGGGCCTGGAGGAGGCCGGGGTGCAGCTCGACCGGGGCGGGTTCATCAAGGTGGACAAGGTCTCGCGCACGTCCGCGCCCGGGGTCTACGCGGCCGGCGACTGCACCGGCGTGCTGATGCTCGCCTCCGTCGCCGCCATGCAGGGCCGGATCGCGGTGTGGCACGCGCTGGGGGAGGCCGTGCAGCCGCTGCGGCTGGCCACGGTGGCCTCCAACATCTTCACCGACCCGGAGATCGCGGCGGTGGGCGTCGCCCAGCGGGCCATCGAGGCCGGCGAGATCGAGGCGAACGTGGTCAAGCTGCCGCTGGCCACCAACGCGCGGGCCAAGATGCAGGGGTTCAACGACGGGTTCGTGAAGCTGTTCTGCCGCCCGCACACCGGGATCGTGCTGGGCGGCGTGGTCGTGGCCCCCCGGGCCTCCGAGCTCATCCTGGCCGTGTCCGTGGCGGTGCAGCAGCGGCTGACCGTCGACCAGCTGGCCCACACGTTCGCGGTCTACCCGTCGTTGTCGGGGTCGATCACCGAGGCCGCCCGGCGGCTCATGCAGTCCGGCGTGCCCATCTAGTCACAGCGGTCCCCAGGCGCGTGGTGCGGTGCACCACGCGCCTTTTCGCGTTCCCGGCAGTCGCACCGTTGACGTTTGTTGGTATGGACAGCAAACTAATTCACGAGTTTGCGCCGTGTTTGAAGGAGCTTCCATGCCCTATCGCCCACCCTTGGTCGCGCACGAGTACTTCGTCGCGGACCCGCCCGAGTTGCCGGTCCGCACGCGCGGCGAGACCGGCCTGTCGGCGGTCACCGCCGCCGAGCTGGTCGCGGCCGACGGTGCCGAGGTGATGCTGAAGGCGGTGACCTCGGCGGAGGAGACGCTGGTCGTCCAGGTCGGTGTGGCGGGCGAGGGCGTGATCCGGGTGCGGTTGTCCGAGGACGCCACCGCCCGGCCGCGCTCCGAGGGCGCGATCTCGCTGGTGACGCCCGGCACGTACTCAGGGGCACGTGCCGTGGCGGAGCCGGGTGAGCCGATCGTGCTCGACGCCGGGTCGTTGCGGGCCGAGATCACCTTGGCGCCGTGGCACCTGCGCTTCACCGACGCGGCCGGGGCCACGCTGGTCGAGCAGGACCGCGGGCACACCGACATCAGCGGCCGCCTGCGTACGCTGCCGTTCGGGCGCTCCAGTTCCGGGGGTACGCCCGTGGCCTATCACGAGAGCTTCGCCGCCGCGCCCGACGAGGCGTTCGCCGGGTTCGGCGAGTCGTTCACCCGGCTGGACAAGCGCGGCCAGCGGCCGGTCATGTGGAACTTCGACGCCTTCGGGGCCGAGTCGCAGCGGGCGTACAAGAACGTGCCCCTGTACGTGTCCAGCCACGGGTACGGCGTGCTGGTCGACAGCGGGGCGCCCATGGAGTTCGACATGTGCCAGTCCACGCACAGCGTCGTGCAGATCGTGGTGCCCGACGACGTGATGGACTACTACGTGATCGCCGGGCCGACGCCGTCCGAGGTTCTGGACCGTTACGACCTGCTGACCTGCCGGCCCTCGCTGCCGCCCAAGTGGGCGTTCGGGACCTGGATCTCCTCGGGGTTCCGCGTGGACAGCCAGGAGCGGGTGCTGGCCCGGGCGCGCACGATCAGGGAGCGCGGCATCCCGTGCGACGTGCTGCACCTGGACACCTACTGGCAGACCGACGGCCACTGGTCGGACCTCAGGTGGGACCCGGAGAACTTCCCGGACCCGGCCGGCATGCTGGCCGAGCTGGAGGGGATGGGGTTCAAGGTCTGCCTCTGGATGAATCCCTATATTTCCCACCTCAGCCCGACATTCCGCGAAGCCGCCGAAGCCGGATATTTCCTGAAGAACCAGGACGGAGCCCCGTACGTCGCCGACTGCTGGCACGGCTCCTTCCCCGCCTGCGGCATCGTGGACCTCACGAACCCGGCGGCCGTCGAGTGGTTCAAGGACCTGCTGCGCCCGCTCCTGCGCCAGGGCGTGGCCGCGTTCAAGACCGACTTCGCCGAGGGCGTGCCCAGCGACGCGGTGGCGTTCAACGGCATGACCGGCACCGACCTGCACAACGTCTACACCCTGCTGTTCAACGACGTCGTCGCCGGCGTCACCCGCGAGGTCAACGGGCACGAGCTGGTGTGGGCACGCTCGTCGTACCTGGGCGGCCAGCGGCACAGCGCCCAGTGGGGCGGCGACACCTACACCAGCTACGCCGCCATGGGCAGCACGATCCGGGGCGGGCTCGCGCACGGCCTGTCCGGCGTGCCGTTCTGGAGCCACGACGCCGGCGGCTTCACCGGCCGCCCGACCGACGACCTGTACGTCCGCTGGGCCCAGTTCGGCGCCCTGTCGCCGCTGCTGCGGCTGCACGGCACCACGACCCGCGAGCCGTGGGAGTTCCCGGAGGTCGAGGCGGAGGCCGTGGCGGCGCTGAAGTTGCGTTACCGGCTGATGCCCTACATCTACTCGGCGGCCGTCGAGGCCGCGCGCACCGGCGCGCCGATGATGCGCGCGCTGTGCGTGGACCATCCGGACGATCCGGTGGCCTGGCAGGCCGACCTGCAGTACCTGCTCGGCCGCGACCTGCTCGTCGCCCCCATGACCGCGCCGGAGGGCACCCGGCAGGTGTACCTGCCGCGCGGCCGGTGGGTGGACCACTGGACGGGCGAGGTGCTGGACGGCGCCCGCTACGTCCGGGTCAGCAAGCCGCTCGACCAGATCCCGCTGTTCGTCCGGTACGGCGCGCTCATCCCTGTCCAAGAGCAGGGCGACACGGTGGACGTGCCGGCCGAGATCACCCTCGTCGCCTTCGGGGGCGGCGACGGCCCCGGCACCCACACTGCCGAAATCCACGACGCGGACGGCGTGACGGTCGCCGTCGCCACCAGGGACGGCGACGAGCTGCGCGTCGTCGTCACCGGCCCGAAGCGGGTCACCGGGGTCGAGATCGTCCCGGCGACCGGAGCTCCCGTGCGGACCGTCATCTCGTAACACCCCCTGGAGGGATCATGGTCAAACTGAGAGGTGCCGCGGTGCTGGCCGCCGCCGCGCTCGCCCTGTCGGCCTGCGGCTCGGGCGGAGGCTCGGACACCCCCAGCCCGAGTGGAACCCAGCCCCGCGTGCTGAAACTCTGGCACTACGAGTCGGCCGACAGCGCCATGGGCAAGGCGTGGGCCGAGGCGATCAAGAAGTTCGAGGCGTCGCACCCGAACGTGACCGTCGAGTTCGAGGAGAAGGGCTTCGAACAGATCCAGAAGACGGCCAGCATGGTGCTCAACTCCGACGAGGCGCCCGACATCATGGAGTACAACAAGGGCAACGCCACGTCCGGGCTGCTGTCCAAGCAGGGCCTGCTGACGGACCTGAGCGAGCAGGTCACCAAGCGCGGCTGGGACAAGCTGCTGCCCGGCGGCCTGCAGACCACCGCCAGATATGACGACCGGGGCGTGATGGGCACCGGCAAGTGGTTCGGCGTGCCCAACTACGGCGAGTTCGTGATGGTCTATTACAACAAGGAGCTGTTCGACAAGCACAAGGTCGCGGTCCCGACCACGTACGAGGAGTTCACCGCCGCGCTGGACACCTTCGTCAAGGCCGGGGTGACCCCCGTCTCGAACGCCGGCGCCGAGTACCCGGCGCAGCAGATCTTCTACCAGCTCGCGCTGACCAAGGCGCAGAAGCCGTGGCTGGAGGCGTTCCAGTCCTACAAGGGCAAGGTCGACTTCCACGGCCCCGAGTTCACCTACGGCGCCGACACGTTGGCCGACTGGGTGAAGAAGGGCTACATCGCCAAGAACTCCGCCGGGCTCAAGGCCGAGGACATGGGCGTGGCGTTCATGAACGGCAAGTTCCCCATCGTGATCAGCGGAAGCTGGTGGTACGGCCGCTTCGCCTCCGAGATCAAGGACTTCGAGTGGGGGCACTTCCTGTTCCCCGGCGCCACGATGTCGCCCGGTTCGAGCGGCAACCTCTGGGTGGTCCCCGAGAAGTCGGAGAACAAGGACCTGGCCTACGACTTCATCGACATCACGATGAGCAAGGACATCCAGAACCTGCTCGGCAACTCCGGGGGCGTCCCCGTGGCCGCCGACCCGGCCGCGATCACCGACGCGAAGAGCAAGGAGCTCATCGAGACCTTCAACAAGCTGACCACCTCCGACGGCCTGGCCTTCTACCCCGACTGGCCGGCGCCCGGCTACTACGACGTGATGGTGGCCGGGGTCCAGGAGCTCATCAACGGCAGCAAGACCTCCGCCCAGGTGCTGGACGAGCTGGCCAAGCCGTACGAGGACAACCTCGCCGACATTGGCAACTAGATGAGAGTGCGCACGAGCGGCAGGCGGGGGTACTGGCTCTACCTGATCCCCAGCCTGCTGCTGTTCCTGGCCGTCATCGTCGTGCCGTTCCTGATGAACGTCGGCGCCAGCTTCACCCGCTGGTCGGGGGTGGGCACGCCGCGCTGGATCGGGCTCGACAACTACACCCGGCTGCTGGCGGACGAGCGGTTCTGGCAGTCGTTCCAGCACAACGTGGGGCTGATCGTGGCCATGGCCGTCGTGCCGACCGCGATCGGCCTCGTGCTGGCGGCCGCACTGTTCGACTACATCGGCAAGCGGTTCGGGACGCGCACGGCCTCCGCGCTGCGCGCGATGTACTACCTTCCGCAGGTCCTGCCGGTGGCGGTGGCGGGCGTGGTGTGGGGGTGGATGCTGCACCCGTCGTACGGCGCCGTCAACCAGATCTTCGGGCTGGACCTCGACTGGCTCGGCGACCCCGACCTGGCGCTGGCCACGGTCATGGGGATCATGGTCTGGTTCCAGCTCGGCTACCCGGTCGTGATCTTCATGGCCGGGTTGCAGCGCGTGGACCCGTCCTACTACGAGGCCGCCGAGATCGACGGGGCCTCGTGGTGGCGCAAGTTCTGGCACATCACGATCCCGCAGATCCGGCCGGAGATCTTCGTGGTGCTGCTGACGTGCACGATCGCCGCGCTGAAGGTGTTCGGGCCGATCTTCGTGCTGACCCGCGGAGGGCCCGGCAACGCGACGATGGTGCCGTCGTACTTCTCGTACCTGAACTTCTTCCAGAAGAGCAACGTCGGGTACGGCTCCGCGATCGCCACGGTGCTGGCGCTGATCATCATCGTGGTGACGTTCCTGTTCCTGCGCGTCCAGGAGCGTGAGTCATGAGAGGGCCCGGACGCTGGGCCGTGCTGCTCGCGCTGGTCGTGCTCGCGGTCGTGATGATCTTCCCGTTCCTGATCGTGGGGATGAACGCGATCAAGTCGCCGGCCGAGTACAGCTCGCAGGGGCCGCTGAGCCTGCCCGACGGGCTCCACCTCCAGGGGATCGTCGACTTCTGGAACCGGGTGGAGTTCGGCACCAAGCTCTGGAACAGCTTCGTCATCAGCGCGTCCGTCGCGGTGCTGGCGGTCGTGCTGTCCGTGCTCAACGCGTACGCGCTGGGCATCGGCCGGGTGAAGGGCCGGCTGTGGATCCTGGTGCTGTTCCTGGTGGCCAACACGCTGCCGCAGGAGGCGCTGGCCTATCCGCTGTACTACCTGGCCAAGGCCGTGGGCCTCTACGACACCCAGCTCGCGGTGATCATCGTCATGACCGCCATCCAGGCGGCGTTCGGCACGTACCTGCTGAGCGCGGTCCTGGGCCAGTTCCCGAAGGAGATCCTGGAGGCGGCGGCGATCGACGGCGCGGGGCGGCTGCGGTCGTTGTGGCGGATCGTGGTGCCGATCAGCCGGCCGACGATCAACGTGCTGCTGATCTTCTTCTTCATCTGGACCTGGAACGAGTTCTTCCTGCCGCTGATCTTCCTGATCTCCAACGACACCCAGACGGTGCCCGTCGCGCTCGGTGTCCTGCAGGGCGAGAAGTACATGGACGCCACCATGTCCAGCGCCTCGGCCCTGCTCGGCGTCGTACCGGCGATCGCCTTCTTCCTGATCTTCCAGCGGACGCTGACCCGAGGTGTGACGGTCGGCGCCATCAAGTGATGGAGAACCCCCAATAATGCGAAAAATCCCGCTATTAGCGACCGTCGCTCTCGCGGCCTCGATGCTGGCCGTGCCGCCCGCCCAGGCGGCCGAGACCCACCCGTTCCAGGACCCGAGCCTGCCGCTGGAGCAGCGCGTCAGCGACCTGCTCGGCCGGCTCACGCTGGACGAGAAGCTGAGCCTGCTGCACCAGTCGCAGCCGGCGATCCCGCGCCTGGGCATCGCCTACCACAAGAACGGCACCGAGGCCCTGCACGGCGTCGCCTGGTCCAACCACCTCAACGACAACTGGAACCAGAAGTTCGCCAGCGGCACCGTGTTCCCGCAGGCGGTGGGCCTGGCCAGCACCTGGGACCCCGAGCTGATCAGGAAGGTCGGCTCGGCCGTGGGCGACGAGACGCGCGGCTACAACGCCGCCGATCCCGTCCTGTGGGGCCTGCAGGTGTGGGCGCCGGTGGTCGACCTGCTGCGCGACCCGCGGGCGGGCCGGAACGAGGAGGGCTACTCGGAGGACCCGCTGCTGACCGGGGCCATCTCGACGGCGTACGGCAAGGGGCTGCAGGGTGACGACCCCTTCTACCTGAAGACCGCGCCCGTCCTGAAGCACTACCTGGCCTACAACAACGAGACCAACCGCAGCCTGACCTCCTCCAACCTGACGCCGAAGCTCAAGCACGAGTACTACGAGCCGGCCTTCAAGGCGGCCGTCTCGGCCGACGCCGCGACCGGGGTCATGGCGTCGTACAACCTGGTCAACGGGCGGCCCAACCACGTCAACCCGGACCTGAACGACGTGGTCAGGTCGTGGACGGACAAGACGCTCTACAACCCCAGCGACGCGTGGGGGCCGCACGCGCTCACCGACCTGGAGCGGTACTACGACAACAAGCCCGAGGCGTTCGCCGCGGTGCTCAAGGCCGGGCTCGACAGCTTCACCATCGACAACAGCGACATCGGCCCGATGGTCACGAACCTCAAGGCCGCGCTCGACCAGGGCCGCATCACCGTGGCGGACGTGGACAAGTCGGTGCGCAGCGTGCTGTCCATCCGCACCCGGCTGGGGCACTTCGACCCGGACGGCGGGCCGTACAAGAAGATCGGCGCGGATGTGATCAACAGCGCGGCCAACAAGCGGCTCAACCGGGAGACCGCCGGGAAGGCGGCCGTGCTGCTGCGAAACTCCGGGGTGCTGCCGCTGGCCGGGCCGCGGTCGGCGGCCGTGGTCGGGCCGCTGTCGGCCAAGCTCTACCGCGACTGGTACTCCGGCGAGATGCCGTACAAGGTGACGCCGCTCGACGGGATCAAGGAGCGCGTCGGCGCCGTCACCACCGGGGAGGGTCTGGAGCGGATCGCGCTCAAGCACCTGGACTCCGGCAGGTACATCACCGCCACCGGCACCGGCCCGAACGACAACGCGGCGCTCACCGACACCGCGCCCACCGCGGCCTCGCAGTGGGACCTGACGGACTGGACCGGCGGCGTCTCCACGCTGCGCAACGCGGGCAACGGCAGGCTGCTCGGCGGTGACTGGCGCTCGCTCGACACCGACGACGCCGAGCCCGACGGCTGGTACGTCTCGCAGCAGTTCGCGCTGGAGAAGCAGGCCGACGGCAACTACCTGATCAAGTACGCCGGCTACGAGACGGTCGAGGGCTGGTTCGCCCTGCCCGACGCGTACGTGGGCGTCACCGACGGCACGCTCGGCCTGGTGCCCAAGGCGCAGGCCGCCGAGTTCGGCAAGGAGGTCGTCTCCGACGGCGTCGCCGAGGCCGCCGCGCAGGCCGCCAAGGCCGAGGTCGCGGTCGTGGTGGTGGGCAGCCACCCGTTCGTGGCCGGGCGCGAGTTCCACGACCGCGAGAACCTGCGGCTCGGCGAGGGCCAGCGGCGGCTGATCGAGGCCGTGCGCAAGGCCAACCCGAAGACGGTCGTCGTCCTGGAGACCAGTTACCCGGTCATCGTGGACGCGCCGACGCTGCTGTGGACCACGCACGCGGGCGCCGAGACCGGGCACGCCGTCGCCGACGTGCTCTTCGGCGACGTCAACCCGGGCGGCCGGCTCACCCAGACCTGGCCGGCGACCGACGAACTGCCCAGCATCCTGGACTACGACCTGACCAGGACCGGGATGACGTACCTGTACGGCGAGGACAAGCCGCTCTACGCCTTCGGGCACGGGCTGAGCTACACCTCCTTCGGTTACCAGGGGCTCAGGGTCCAGGGCGACAAGGTGAGCGTGAAGGTCACCAACACCGGCAGGGCCAGGGGCGACGAGGTGGTCCAGCTCTACACCCACCAGCGCGAGTCCCGTTTCACGCAGCCGGTCAAGCAGTTGCGCGGCTTCCAGCGGGTGACGCTGAACCCGGGCGAGACGCGCACGGTGACGTTCACCCTGAAGAAGCCGGACCTGGCCGTCTGGGACCACACCCGGAACAAGTGGGCGGTCGAGAACGCCACCCACGACGTCCTCGTCGGCTCCGCCTCCGACCGGATCCGCCAGGCCACGACCCTGCGCGTGCCCGGCGAGACCATCCCCGTGCGCGACCTGGCCAGGACGACCCGGGCGATGGACTTCGACGGCTACTCGGGCGTCGCCTTCGCCGACGAGAGCAAGGCGGGCGGCGAGGTCGTCGAGGGCTCGGCCGGCGACTGGGTGTCGTACACCGGCGCCTCCTGGGGCTCGCGCCTGACGGCCGCGGTGTCCTCGGTGAGCGGCGGTTCGTTCGAGGTGCGCCGCGGCTCGCCGACCGGCACGCTGCTCGCGACCGTGCCGGTGCCCGCCACCGGCGGGATCTACCAGTACGGCACCGCGAGCGCGACGGTGAAGGCCGGCACCGGCGGCCTCTACCTGGTGTTCAAGGGCGACCTGCGGATCAGGGACTTCGCGCTCGCCCGGTGAGCTCACCCTGACGGACGGCGGCCACGGTCTCGTGGCCGCCGTTCGCTTGCCCTTTTGGATAGCAGTGGTATCTAATATTGTTGGATAGTGACGCTATCGATGGGGGGTCTCATGGTGGTAATCGTGTTGCTGGTCGCCACGGTGGCGTTCCGGCTGCTGGGGGTGCTCGGTGTCGGCCGGTTCGGCACGTGGCGGGTGAGCGCGGCCCACGGGCTGGCGGTCATGCTCGTCGTGACCGCCAGCGCCCACTTCGTCCCGGCCGGCGTGACGTTCATGCCGAACCACGCCGACATGGTGGCGATAGTGCCGCCGTTCGTGCCGTTCCCGGCCTTCATGGTGTACGCGTCCGGCGTGCTGGAGCTGGCCGGGGCCGCGGGGCTCGTGCTCGAAAGCACCCGCAGGGCGGCGGGGGTGGCCCTGGCGGTGTTGTTCGTGCTCCTGCTGCCGGCGAACGTCCACGCCGTCGCGGCCGGTTCCGAGCTCGCCTCACCGCTGTGGCAGCGGATCCCCGAGCAGGCGCTCTACATCGGGGTCGCGCTCTGGGCGGCTATCGGTAACCGCGCACGTAGTCGACGGTGAACTCCTTGGGGTACGGGCCGTGCGGTTCGAACTCGTAGATGTTGAGCATGAGCTGCATCGGATAGTCCGGCGACTGGTGGACCGTCCTGACGAGGTCGCCGTCCACGAAGAAGGAGACGTGGTCCGGGGTCCAGTCGGCGGCGTACACGTGGAACTCCCGGGCGTCGATGGGCAGCGTCTCCACCGTGAAGTCGTCGGTGATGCGCGGGTCGGCGAAGGGGTGCACGCCCATGCCGATCCGCGCGGAGCCGGGCCGGACGTCGCGGCCGAAGATCTCCGCGATGCAGATCTCCGCCGACCGCTCGGGCGCGTCCTCGTAGCCGATCATCCAGAGCGCGACCATGCTGTGCGGGTCGTCGGTCGCCCTGGCCCGCATCTCGATCAGGCCGTACCGGGGGGTGTAGAGCCTGGCGGGCGTCTGGGCCTCGCGGACGACGGCGTCCGGGCCGCGACCGTGCTGGCCGACGCGGCTGCCGACCGGGCCGGCGTACACGCCCGTCTGCAGGGAGGAGACCCGCAGTTCGCCCTCCAGGTCCGGGCACCACGGCGGCTGGTCCTCCTCGATGCGCAGCCGGAGCAGGCCGTCGCCGAGCCGGTGGCGGGCGGCCGAGCGGTCGCGGGTGGTCCACTGCGGCAGGTAGCGGGCGATCCACTTCGACTCGTCGATCCGGTCGCCGTCGAAGGTGTCCTCGAACACCAGCTCCCTCGTCATCGGACCGTCCAGCCGCCGTCGATGACGAGCGTGTGCCCCGTGACCAGCGAGGCGGCCGGCGAGGCCAGGAAGAGCACGGCGCCCGCGACGTCCATGGGCTCGCCGATGCGGTGCAGCGCCGCGATCCGCTCGATCACGTCCGCCTCGAACGCCGGGTCGGACAGGGCCGGCGCGGTGCCCGGGGTGCGGATGAAGGTGGGGGCCACGTTGTTTACGGTGATGCCGTGGGGGCCCCATTCGACGGCGAGGCAGCGGGTGAGGTGCGCGATGGCGGCCTTTGTCATGCAATAGATGGACTCGCCGGGCAGGGCCACCTCGCCGGCCTGCGAGCCGACGTTCACGATCCGGCCGTACCCCTGGCCGATCATGACCCGGCCCGCCGCCTGGCTGGCCAGGAAGGTGCCCTTCAGGTTCACCTGCAGGGTCCGGTCGAAGTCGTCCTCGGTCACGTCCTCGGCCGGGTTGCCGGGGGCGATGCCCGCGTTGTTGACCAGGAGGTCGATCCGGCCGAACCGGTCCACGACCTGCCGGACCGCCTCGGCGATCTGCCCGGGGGCGGTCATGTCCATCTGCAGGGGCAGCGCCACGCGGCCCAGCGCCCGGATCTCGTCCGCCGGCCCGCCGTCCGCCCCGGCGTCCCGAAGGCCCAGCGCGACGTCCGCTCCGGCGTTGGCCAGCGCCAGCGAGATCGCCCGCCCGAGACCCCGCGCAGCGCCTGTGACCAGCGCGATCTTCCCGTCGACGCGGTAGTCGGGGAATGTCGTCATCGTGCCTCCTGGGCCTGGTTAATTCGTTGTCTATCCAAACTATTGACCTCCGCCGCGCACGTGTGTGAGCCTTCTGGTGGAAAGCTCATGCGCGAAGGCGCGGCGACGGTCAGGGTCCTGCATTCTGCTCGTGCATGGCGGTCATCTGACGCCTTTGGGGCGCCTCTCGGCGTGCCTGGAAAGGAAGAGCCGCGCATGCGAAGAAGATTATTCGTCATGCTCACGACCGCCGCCGTCCTGCTGGTGGCGGCCGTCGTGCGGATGTCGCCGGTAGCGGCGGTCGCCTCGGATCCGTACGCGTACAAGAACGTCCGGATCGACGGCGGGGGCTTCGTACCCGGCATCATCTTCAACCCGACGGAACGCAACCTCGTCTACGCCCGCACCGACATCGGCGGCGCGTACCGGTGGAACCAGTCCACCAGGTCCTGGACCCCGCTGCTCGACTGGGTCGGCTGGGACAAGTGGGGCTACAACGGCGTGATCAGCCTGGCCACCGACCCCGTGCAGACCAACCGCGTGTACGCCGCCGTCGGCATGTACACCAACAGCTGGGACCCCAACAACGGCGCCATCCTGCGCTCGACGGACAAGGGCGACACCTGGCAGGTCACGGCGCTGCCGTTCAAGCTGGGCGGCAACATGCCCGGCCGCGGCATGGGCGAGGCCCTCTCGGTGGACCCGAACGACAACCGCGTCCTGTACTTCGGCGCCCCCAACGGCAACGGCCTGTGGCGCAGCACCGACTACGGCGCGACCTGGTCGAAGGTGACCGCGTTCCCCAACGCCGGGAACTACGCCCAGGACCCCAGCGACCCCAACGGCTACCTGAGCCACCGGCCGGGCGTGGTCTGGGTGACCTACGACAAGCGCTCGTCCACCGCGGGCACCGCCACCAGGACCATCTACGTGGGCGTCGCCGACAAGGAGAACACCGTCTACCGCACCACGGACGGGGGCGCCACCTGGTCGCGGCTGGCCGGCCAGCCCACCGGTTACCTCGCCCACAAGGGCGTGCTCGACACCGTCAACGGCTACCTCTACCTCGCCACGAGCGACACCGGCGGGCCGTACGACGGGGCCAAGGGCGACGTGTGGCGCTACGCCACCGCGACCGGCGTCTGGACCCAGATCAGCCCAGTCCCGTCCTCCAGCGCCGACGACTACTTCGGCTACAGCGGCCTGACCATCGACCGGCAGAACCCGGGCACGATCATGGTGGCCACGCAGATCTCGTGGTGGCCGGACGTCATCTTCTTCCGCTCCACCGACTCCGGCGCCACGTGGACCCGCGTGTGGGACTGGACGTCGTACCCCAACCGCTCGTTCCGCTACAAGATGGACATCGCCGAGAACCCCTGGCTGACCTTCGGCACCAACCCGCAGCCGCCCGAGGTCACGCCCAAGCTGGGCTGGATGACCGAGTCCCTGGAGATCGACCCGTTCGACTCCAACAGGATGATGTACGGCACCGGAGCCACGATCTACGGCACCGAGAACCTGGCGCTCTGGGACTCGGGCGGGCAGTTCACCATCAAGCCGATGGCCAAGGGCCTGGAGGAGACGGCGGTCCTCGACCTGATCAGCCCGCCGAGCGGCGCGCCCCTGGTCAGCGGCCTGGGCGACATCGCCGGGTTCCGGCACACGAACCTGGACGCCGTACCGCCGATGATGTTCACGGCGCCTGTCTTCACCTCCACCACCAGCCTGGACTACGCGGAGAAGGCACCCTCGATCATGGTCAGGGCGGGCAACTTCACCGACGCCGACCGCCCCAACGACAGCCACGTGGCCTTCTCCACGGACGGCGGCGCCAACTGGTTCCAGGGTACGGAGCCGGGCGGCGTCAACGAGGGCGGCACGGTCGCGGCGGCGGCCGACGGCTCCCGCTTCGTCTGGGCCCCCAAGGGCGTCGCCCCCGTCTACTCGGTCGGCTACGGCAACTCCTGGCAGCAGGCGTCGGGCCTGCCGACGGGGGCGATCGTGGAGTCGGACCGGGTCAACCCGATGAAGTTCTACGGCCTCAGCGGCGGCCGCCTGTACGTCAGCACGAACGGCGGCGCCACGTTCACCGCCGCCGCGGCGACCGGCCTGCCCGCGAACGGCAAGGTCAAGGCCGTGCCCGGCGTCGAGGGTGACCTCTGGGTCGCGGGCGAGGGCGGCATGTGGCACTCGACGAACAGCGGCACCTCGTTCACGAAGCTGGCGGCCGTCACGAACGCGGTCAACGTCGGCTTCGGCAAGGCGGCGCCCGGCGGGACGTACATGGCGGTCTTCGCGGTCGCCACGATCGACGGCGTCACGGGCCTGTACCGCTCCGACGACGGCGGGTCGAGCTGGTCGCGCATCAACGACGACAAGCACCAGTGGGGCAACATGGGCGAGGCCCTGACGGGCGACCCGCGCGTGTACGGCCGCGTCTACCTGGGCACCAACGGCCGCGGCATCATCTACGGCGACCGCACCGGCCCGCCCATCACCGTCACCCCGACCGTGACCCCGACCGTGACCCCGACCGTGACCCCCACCGTGACCCCCACCGTGACCCCCACGGTCACGCCCACGGTCACGCCCACCACGGGCACCGGTTGCACGGGGACGTACAAGGCGGGCAACACCTGGCCGGGCGGCTTCCAGGCGGAGGTGTCGGTCAGGAACACCGGCACGTCCGCGATCACCGGCTGGAAGGTGACGTGGAGCTGGGCGGGTGACCAGAAGATCAGCCAGATCTGGAGCGCCACCCAGACCCAGACGGGGGCCGACGTGACGGCCGCGAACGCCGGCTACAACGGCAACCTGGCGGCCGGCGCCACGGCGTCGTTCGGCTTCAACGGCAGCTACACCGGCACCCACACCTCACCCACCACTCTTACCTGCACTCCGGCGTAGGACGAGACGGCGGGGACCCTCGGCATCGGGGGTCCCCGCCGCGGATATTGGCAGGAAACATCACCCTTTCGGGTGCGACGATGTCGGCGTGACATGGATCAAGGAGCACTTCCTGCGGCACGGCGAGCCGCCCGTGGATCAGCCCGTGGATCCGCCCGTGGAGCAGATCGTGGACTCCATCCATCGGCTGGTCACCGCGACCGGTCGTGGGCGGCACAGTGGCCTGGACCAGCTGGCCATCGGCCTGTACGCCCTCGCCGCGGACGCGGAGCCGGCCGCGCGGGCCATGGACGTGCTGGCGGCGGTCGATCCACTGGCCTGGATCGATCTGGACCTGGCGGTGCGCCGGCAGTCCCCGCCGCCCCCGCTCGACTGCCGGTCCCACGCGGCACCGGCCGCCGTCGCGCCGGAACCGGCCACCCCGCTTGCCGTCGCGCTGGCGGCCTGCGGCTGGAACGGGCGCGAGCGGGCACGGGCGATGGCGCATCCCGCCATGCGCTCCGAGGCCGGGCTGCTGCCCCTGCTGCTGGTCAGGACCACCGACTGGGTCGATCCGGTACGTGACAGGGCGCTGCGCGTCCTGGGCGAGGTGCTCGCGGACGCGGCTGCGCTACCGGTCGCGCTGCCGATCGCGGTGCCGGTGGCCGTTCGCATGGGCGAGCGTGTCCGCGGCCGTCCGGCCCTGGAGCAGGTCCGTGACGCCCTCATGCGGGCCGGCCAGGAGACCCTCGACCTCGTGCTCGGGAGCCCGGACTCCCGCGCGCGGCGGTTCGCGTACGACGTGTTGGTCCAGGCCGGCCGACTGGATCACGAGCGGCTGGTCGCGGCGGCGCTGCACGAGCCCGACCAGGTCTCACGCACGCGGTGCGCCCAGGCCCTGGCCGCGCGGGCGGTCGCGGGGGAACGGCCCGAGCACGCGGTGGAGATCCTGGACGGCGCCACCGCGCAGGGCCGCATCGCGGCGCTGACCGCTCTCGTACAGCTCGGCCACCCGGAGCACGGGCCGCGGTTCCTGGGCGACAACGCCGGCATGATGCGGCTGACCGCGCAGTGGGCCGTGCGGCGGGCCGGTGGCGAACCCGCCGAGCTCTACCGCCAACGCATCAAGGCGGGCGGGGCGACGCGCGGGCTGCTGGCCGGGCTCGGCGACTGCGGCACGCGGGCCGACGACGCCCTCGTCCTGCCGTACCTGCGGGATCCGCGGTCGCGCGTGCGCGCGGAGGCGGTACGCACGCTGCGCCGCCTGGGGTCGCGTGCCGACGTGACGGCCCTGCTGGAGGACCCGGCCCCGGTGGTGGTCAGGAACGTCGTGGCCGCCGTGCAGGCCGCGGGTCCCGGCGTGCCGGCCGAGCGCCTGTGGGCACTGCTCGGCACCGGCCACCCCCTGCACGTCCGCCGGGCCGCGTACCGCCTGCTCGTCCACCGGGACCCCTGGAGCCGGGTCAGGGCGGACCTCCTGCTGGTACGGGACCCGGACGAGAAGTTGAGGGGGTGGGCCCGCGACGACCTGGTCCGGTGGTGCCGGAGCTCGACGGCCCCGCCCGCGCGGCTCCCGGCCGGGTGGCGCGCCGAGGTGGAGGAGCTGGCCCGCGCGGCGGAGGGCGTCCTGAGCTCGGAGAACGCGCGGTTGCTGCGTCTGGCGCTGCGGTTGTTCGCGTGAGGGGCGCCGCGGCCCTGGGTGGCCGGCGTCGAACGGAGTGTCTCGGGTAGCTGGTGGCACATGCACACACTCGTCAAAGGCTTGATCGCGGGCGCGGCGGGCACCAGCGCGCTCAACGTCGCTTCGTATCTCGACATGGTGATCCGGGCGCGCGGGGCCAGCAGCACCCCGGGGCAGGCCGTGGAGCGGCTGGCCGGCCTGGCGGAGGTGGACCTCGGGGACGGCGAGCGGCGCGAGCATCGCAAGGAGGCGCTCGGCTCGCTGCTGGGCTACGGCACGGGCGCGGGTGCGGCCGTCTGCTACGGCCTGCTCGCGTCGGGGCGGCGGCCGCCGTGCGCGGTCGGGGTGCTGGGGCTGACGGCGCTCGCCATGCTCGGCTCGAACGTCCCGCTGACCGCGCTGGGCGCCACGGATCCGCGCGAGTGGACGGCCTCGGCGTGGGTGTCGGACGTCCTGCCGCACCTGGCGTACGGGATCACCGCGTACGCGGCGTACGAGCTGCTGAGGTCTTGACAGGTGGCACGGGCGGGCGAAGCGTGGCGCTCACACCTCACACGCCGCACCCGAGGGGGCCGCCATGGCCGTACACGAGATCCGCATCAATCCCGCCCTCCCCCTTCGTGACGAGCCCGGCACCGGCCACAACCGCTGGCACCCGGACATCCCGCCCGTCGTGCGCTGCGCGCCCGGCGACGAGGTGGTCATGGAGACCAGGGACGCCTTCGACGGCCAGATGGGCCCGAACGCCACGCTGAAGACCGTCGAGGCGCCGGATCTCGACGTCGTGCACCCGCTCACCGGCCCCGTCCACGTCGAGGGCGCCCAGCCGGGCGACCTGCTGGAGATCGAGATCCTGGAGGTCGTGCCGGACGGCTACGGCTATACCGTGCAGGTGCCCGGCTTCGGGTTCCTGCGTGACGTGTTCCCCGAGCCGTTCATCGTGCGCTGGCAGCTCGCCGACGGCTGGGCGGTGTCGGACGACCTGCCGGGCGTGCGGATCCCGGCGGCGCCGTTCATGGGGACGATCGGGCTGTCGCCCGGGCACGGCTCGCTGGCCAGGATCACGGCGCGCGAGCAGGCGGCGCTGGAGCGCGGCGGGTTCGTGCTGCCGCCGTCGCCCGACGGCGCGGTGCCCGCCACGGCCGGGGCGGCCGGGCTGAGGACGATCCCGCCCAGGGAGCAGGCGGGGAACGTGGACATCAAGCAGCTCGGGGCCGGGACGCGGCTGTTCGTGCCGGTGGACACGCCGGGGGCGCTGTTCTCGGCCGGGGACGCGCATTTCGCGCAGGGCGACTGCGAGGCGTGCGGGACGGCGATCGAGATGCGGGCCACGCTGCGGGTGCGCTTCGCCGTGCACCCGGGGGAGGCCGCGGAGAAGGGGATCAGGGGGCCGCGGTTCTCGCGGTCGGACTACTGGGTGGCGGCGCCGTTCGCGGCGCCCCGGAGGTTCTACGCCACGACCGGGATGTCGGTCAGCCGGGACGGGCAGGTGGTGGCGGAGGACGCGACGCTGGCCGCCCGCAACGCGCTGCTGGAGATGATCGACCACCTCGGGGATCGGGGGTGGAGCGCCCAGCAGGCGTACGCGATCTGCAGCGTCGCGGTGGACCTCAAGGTCAGCCAGCTCGTGGACGTGCCCAGCTTCCTGGTCTCGGCGTTCCTGCCGGAGGACATCTTCACCGGCTGACCGTCAGTCCTCGTCCGCGTGGGTGGCCGCGATCACCCGCATCAGGGACGTGTGCAGGTCCTGGAGCTCTTCGAGGCTCATGCCGAGGCGGGCCACGATGGCGGGCGGGATCTTCTCCGCCTCCGCCCGCAGCTGGCGGCCCTCCGGCGTGAGCGTCACGGCGAGGGCGCGCTCGTCCTTGCTGTTGCGCTCGCGATGGATGTAGCCCAGGGCCTGGAGCCGCTTGAGGAGCGGGGACAGGGTGCCCGGGTCGAGCCGGAGGAGCTCGCCCAGCGCCTTGACCGACAGGGGCTCGTGCTCCCAGAGCGCGAGCATGGCCAGGTATTGCGGGTGGGTGAGCCCCATGGGCTGCAGCAGCGGCCGGTAGAGGCCGATCACGCTGCGCGAGGCGATGCTGAGGGCGAAGCACACCTGCCGGTCCAGGGCCAGGAGATCTGTTGCCTCTGTCACAGGCTCCATCTGTGCGAACCTCCGGATGCTTCTGGTAAATTACTTTGTGTACAAACTAATAGTGTACAAAAAGATGCCACGCAAATCTTACGCCCCCCGACCTGGAGGTCGCCCCGTGTTTCACCGCAAGCCGCTGGAGGAACGCATCGCCGAGCGCCAGGCCAAGCTGCCTCCCCTCAAGGAGGGCAAGCACTTCGAGCACGGTCCGGCCAAGTTCGTGTTCGTCTCGCTGATCGTGATCCTCGTGCTCGTGCACTTCGTGGGCCTGGGCATCGTCATGCACTTCTACTCCTGACGGCGCGCCAGGCGGGCGGCCGGGAGTCGCGTGACGGGGGCTTCCCGGCGGGGCGCCCCCGCCGATCAGCCCTTGATCGCGCCGACGATCACGCCCTTGGTGAAGTGGCGCTGCACGAGCGGGTAGATGATCAGGGCGGGGATCACCGCGATCACCACGATGGCCATCTTGATCGCCAGGGTGGGCGGGGCGTCGCCCGTCACACCGGCGGTGGCGGCGGGCAGCGGGTTGGAGTCCACCACGTACTGCCGCAGGATCAGCGCCAGCGGCCACTTGCGTGTGTCGTCGATGTAGAGCATCGCGTTGAACCACGCGTTCCAGTAGCCGACCGCGTAGAACATCGCCACGACCGCCGTGACCGCCTTCGACATGGGCAGCACGATCCGGAACAGGATCCGGAACTCCCCGGCCCCGTCGATGCGCGCGCTGTCCAGGACCTCGCCCGGGATGCTCATGAAGAACGAGCGCAGCACCACCACGTTGAACGCCGACACGGCCGTCGGCAGGATCAGCGACCAGTAGCTGTCCTTCAGCCCCAGCCCGCTCACCATCAGGTAGACGGGGATGATGCCGGGGAAGAACACGAACATCAGCAGCACGCTGAACAGCAGCGGCCGGTGCAGGAACGAGCCGGGCCGCGACAGCGAATAGGCCCCCAGCACGCTCACCCCGACGCTGAGCAGCGTGCCCACGACGGTCACACCGGTGCTGACCAGCACCGCCCGGCTGACGACGGTGTCGGAGAAGATCTGCCGGTACGCCTCGAACGTAATCTCGTCGGGCACCAGCACGAGCCCGCCCGCCCGGTTCACGGTGGCCGTGGAGCTCAGGCTGGTCAGGACGATCGTGTAGAGCGGGCCGAGCACGATCAGCACGATCAGGGTCACCAGCGTGCCCTTGCCGAGCCGGCCGACCGGCGAGGGCCGCTCCTCCCAGGGCGCCAGTCTGGCGGGCTTGCGGGGGCGGGGCCTGGTCGTCAGTGCGGTCATGACTTGGAATACACCCCTCGCTCGCCGAACGCGTGCGCCACCCGGTTGGCCGCCACGATGAGCAGCAGTCCCACCAGGCCCTTGAACAGCCCGGCCGCCGCTCCGTAGCCGAGATCGCCGGTACGCATGCCCGACCAGTACACGAACGTGTCGAACACCTCGGACGCCTCGCTGCCCACGGCGCTGCGCTGCAGCATGAACTGCTCGAACCCGACGTTCAGCGCGTCGCCGAGCCGCAGGATCAGCAGCAGGATGATCACCGGGCGCAGGCCGGGCAGCGTGATGTGCCACATGCGCCGCCACCGGCGGGCCCCGTCCACGGCCGCGGCCTCGTAGAGGTTCGGATCGATGGTGCTGAGCGCGGCCAGGAAGATGATCGCGCCCCAGCCGGCGTCCTTCCAGATGGTCTGGGACGTGATGAGCAGGATGAACGTGTCGGAGTTCGTCATCCAGTCCACGGCCTCGCGGCCGTTCTCCCGCAAAATCTGCGCCAGCAGGCCCGCCCCGCCGAACATCTGCTGGAAGATGGCCACGACCAGCACCCAGGAGAAGAAGAACGGCATGTAGACCACGCCCTGCACGAACGCCCTCAGCTTGGCCGAGGCGATGCTGTTGAGCAGCAGCGCCAGCATGATCGGCACGGGGAAGTAGAAGATGAGCTGGAAGGCGGTGATCGACAGGGTGTTGCCGATCGCGCGCAGGAACTGCGGATCCTCGAAGAGCAGCGCGAAGTTCGTGAAGCCGATGATCGGGCTGCCGGCGATGCCGCCGGTGTACGGGTTGTAGTCCTGGAAGGCGATCACGTTGCCGAGCGCCGGGACCCACCAGAAGGCGAGCACCACCAGCAGCATCGGCAGGTTCATCACCACCAGCGGCCAGTCCCTGCGCAGCTTGGCCCGCCAGGTCAGGCCGGGCGGCGAGGCGACCGGGCCGCCGGAGGGCGTGCCGCTCCGGACGGGCCGCTTGGCGGTCACCGCACCCATGATCGGCCGTTCCCGGGCATGGAGACGTCCCCCGACGTCATCGTGTCCATGGAGTGCTCCTCACGGCCTCAGAGCCGGCCGTTCTCACGCGCGACCTTCATGTAGAACTCGCGCGCCTCGTTCCCGCCCTGGTCCTGCCACTCCTTGACGATCTTGGGCCACTCGGAGACGGGCCGCTTGCCCCGGACGATCTCCTGCACCTTGTCCTCGGTGGGTACGGTCAGCCCGGCCATCTTGGACGGCCGCTCCACGCGGATCCCCACGAACGGGTCGTTGTCCAGGATCGCCGCCGCCTTGGTCGACCAGTCCCACAGGCCCTGGACGAGGCCCTCGTACTGGCTCATCGAGTTGGCGTTCGGCCGGCCCGACAGGAACAGGTACGTGGGCGCGACCTCCTTGCGCCCGAGCGCGGTCTGCTTCACCTTGCCGCCCTCGACGGTGTAGTGCTTGCCCTCGACGCCGTTGGTGACGAGCTCGTACTCCTGGGTGCCGAACGGCCCGGAGGCCCAGTTGGACAGCGCGAGCAGCTCGCGGGTGCGGGCGTCGCCGAGGCCCTTCTTGATGAAGACGAACATGCTGGCGGGCTCGTTGCGCCACATGAGGAGCTTCCCGCCCGCCTGCGCCGGGTACGGGTCGACGATCATCTGGCGGAACTTCGGGTTGTCCGCCCCGAACCGGCCCATGTTCTCGTGCCAGGAGCCGAGGCCGTCCCGGTAGATGATCATCTGGCCGCTGCCGAAGATGCCCTTGTTGTCGGCGTCCTTGTTGGCCACGATGTCCGGGTGCACGTAGCCGGCCTCGAAGATCTTGGCCAGGAACTCGATGCTGGCGGCCCACTCGGCGGTCTCGTACTTGTACTCGAGGGTGCCGTCGCTCTTCTTGCGCCACTCGCGCGGCGCGCCGAAGGCCCGCTGGAGCTCCTGCTCCATGCCGCCGCCGAACGCCCAGCGCTTCTTCTTGGCGTCGGTGATCTCCTTGCCGAGCGTGAGCAGGTCCTGGGCGGTCTTGGGGTGCTCCAGGCCGAGCTCCTCCATGATGTCCTGGCGGACGAACGTGGCGAACGGGAACGGGTCGTTCTGCCAGGGGATGCCCTGCAGGACGCCGCCGAAGACGCCGTACTGCCAGGCGGCGGTGTCGTAGTTGGCCAGCAGCGGGAACTCCTTGGCCTTGTCCCCGGCCAGGTAGGGGGACAGGTCGGCGAAGAGCTTGTTGGCCGCCTCGGTGAAGTGGCCGATCTTGATGAGCTCCCACTCCGGGACCATGACCATCTCCGGCACGTCGCCGCTGGCCAGGACGGTGCTCAGCTTCTGCCCGTAGGTGTTGCCGTCCGAGATGTTGAAGCGGACCGTGCCGCCGAGGCGTTCGTTCACCGTGTCGTAGTAGGAGTTGCTGCCCAGCCCCGGCGGCACCGTCCCCCACAGCGGCGTCATTGCGGTCACTTCCTTGCCGCTGGTGAGCGGCTTGGCGGTGACCGCCTGCACCATCTGGGCGGGACGCGACAGGAAGCCGGGCTGGACGAACTCGCTGCCGGGCAGGTCGGGCTTGAGCCCGGGAATCTCGAACGGGACCCTGGTGGGCACCAGGCTCTTGAGCTTGTCGGCCGCCACGGCCGTGCCCCTGGACACTTCCTTCTTCTCGGCGCAGCCCGCTACGAGCACGCTCGCGCCGACCAGGCCGAGGAACCCGCGGCGGTTCGTGGAGATCGCCATGGCTCGCTCCCTTTCTCCGAGTGGGGATGGCCTCTTAGTATTAGTTGGTATTACGACCAAACAAATTAGTAGACTGTGTCAGCAGCCACAAGGGATCGCGACGGTCACAGGTTGGTGAAGGGAGCCCGCGATGCGGCATGCTGGGGTCATCTCTTGGCGGGAACGGGGCTGATATTGATCACTTCTACGACCGGCCCTCAGCCGGCCGACTTCGCCGACGTACGGGCCACCAACCTCGCGGTCGTCCTGCGGTTCGTGCGCGAGCACGCACCGTGCTCGCGCGCTGACATCGCCGCCTCCACCGGGCTGAACAAGGCGACCGTCAGCAGCCTGGTCGCCGACCTCATCGACCGCCGGCTCGTCCGCGAGACCGGGCTGACGGAAAACCGCGTCGGCAGGCCGGCCACGATGCTCGTCCTCGACGGCTCGCCGTATGCCGCCATCGGGGTCGAGATCAACGTCGACACCGTCTCGGCCGTGGCCACCGACCTGGCGGGGGAGCGGCTGCTGACGTGGCGGCGCTCGTTCTCGGGGGGCGAGTCCGTCAACCAGGGCGTGGCCGGCGTCGGGGCGATCATCAGGCGCGTGGTCAGCCGGATGGCCAAGGAGGAGCGCCAGGTGCTCGGCCTGGCCGTGGCCGTGCCGGGGCTGGTCGACGTGCAGGGCACCGTACGCATCGCGCCCAACCTCGGCTGGCACGACGCCGACCTCGGGGGCGACCTGGCCAAGGCGCTGCGCGATCCCGGCTTCCCCATCCAGGTCGACAACGACGCCAACCTCGCGGCCCTGGCCGAGCAGCGCTTCGGCGCGCACGCGGGCGCCTCCGACCTGGTCTACCTCACCGGCGAGATCGGCGTCGGCGCCGGCGTCATCCTCGACGGGCGGCTGCGCCGGGGCGGGCGCGGCTACAGCGGCGAGATCGGCCACGTCCAGCTCGACCCCGAAGGCCCCGCCTGCCACTGCGGCCGGCGCGGCTGCCTGGAGGCCATGGCCGGCATCGGTGCCGTGCTGCGCAGAGACCTGTCCCCGGCGGAGATCCAGGTCGAGATCGAGGAGGTCGTACGCCTGGCCAGCGCGGCCGACCCGGCGACCCTGGCCACGCTCGAATCCGTGGGCAGGAGCCTGGGCCAGGGCGTGTCGATCCTGGCGAACCTGCTCAACCCCGAAGTGGTGATCCTCGGCGGCTACTACGTCCCGCTGGCGCCGTGGCTGCTGCCCGCCGTCCACGGGGAGCTGGGCCACCGCGTGATCGCCGCCGAAGCCGGGGGATGCCAGGTCGTGGCCTCGACCCTGGGGCACGACGCGGCCGCGCTGGGGGGCGCGGCGAGGGTGCTCGACTCCGTCGATTCGGGAAGATTGCCGGGAGGATTGTCGCGAATCCCTTGACCTTGGTCACGGGGGCGTGCACCCTTCAGTCAACCCATCGAAACGTCCGCGTAACTTCCCCAGGCCGGTCGTCGAAGCGCTTCGACACTCTCAGAGGGATGACCATGCACGTACCCCCCTTCCGCGACCCGGAGGTCCCGCTTCGCGACCGGATCGACGACCTGCTGCACCGGCTCACCCTCGACGAGAAGGTGGGCCTGCTGCACCAGTACCAGGCCCCGGTCGAGCGGCTCGGGCTCGGCGCGTTCCGCACGGGCACCGAGGCGCTGCACGGCCTGGCCTGGCTGGGTCCGGCCACCGTCTTCCCGCAGGCCATCGGCCTGGCCTCGACCTGGGACCGCGACCTCCTGCGCAGGGTCGGCGAGGCCACCAGTGACGAGGTGCTGGCCTTCCACCACAAGGACCCCGCCGGGGCGGGCCTCAACGTGTGGGCGCCGGTGGTCAACCCGCTGCGCGATCCCAGGTGGGGGCGGAACGAGGAGGGGTACTCCGAGGATCCGTGGCTGACCTCGGTGATGGCCACGGCCTATGCGCTTGGGCTTCGTGGGAGCGCTCCCGGAATGCTCAAGACCGCCCCGACGCTGAAGCACTTCCTGGCCTACAACAACGAGACCGAGCGGTGCACGACCTCCAGCAACCTGCCGCCACGGGTGCTGCACGAGTACGAGCTGCCGGCCTTCAGGGGGCCGATCGAGGCCGGCGCGGCGGTGGCCGTGATGCCGTCGTACAACCTGGTCAACGGGCGTCCCGCGCACCTCAGCCCGCTGATCGGGCAGGCGTTGCGGGCGTGGGCGCCGGACGACCTGCTGGTCGTCAGCGACGCGTACGCGCCGGGCAACCTCACCGCGCTCCAGGGCTACCACGACACGCTGCCCGAGGCGTACGCGCACGCGGTCAAGGCCGGGCTCGACAGCTTCACCCAGGACGACGACCGCTCGGAGGCCACCCTCGGGCACCTGCGTGACGCCCTGGCCCAGGGGCTGCTGAGCGAGGAGGACGTCGACTCGGCCGTGCGGCACGCGCTGTCGATCCGGTTCCGGCTGGGCGAGTTCGACCCGGCGACGCCGTACGACGACATCAACGACAACGTGGTCAACTGCCCCGAGCACCAGGCGCTGGCCAGGGAGGCGGCGCGGCGCTCGTTCGTGCTGCTGGAGAACGACGGCCTGCTGCCGCTCCGCGACGTGCGGAGGGTCGCCGTGATCGGGCAGCTCGGCGACGCGCTCATGGAGGACTGGTACAGCGGCACCCTGCCCTACGCCGTCACCGCCCGGGCCGGGCTGGCCGAGCGGTGCGAGACCGTGTTCTGCGAGGCCGTGGACCGGGTCACGCTGACCGCGGAGGCGGGACCGGTCACCGCCGATCCGGCGGGCGGGCCGCTGCGCGCGGGCGCCGCCGAGCCGGGCCTGTTCGACCTGTTCGACTGGGGCGGCGGCGCGTACGCGCTGCGCTCGGTGACGACCGGCCGGTTCGTCTCGGTGGACCCGGCCGTGGACGGCGGGGCGCTGGTCAACGACCAGCCGGGGCCGAACGGGTGGGAGGTGCGCCAGACGTTCCGCACGGAGGAGCGCCCGCGCGGCACGCTCGCCCTGCGCCACATCTCGACCGGCTGCTACGTCGGCGCGGGCGAGGACGGCGTGCTGCGCCTGGTGGACGACGCCGACCAGGCCGCGTGGCTGGCCATGGAGGTGGTCGGCAGCGGCACCGACGCGGCCGCCCGCGTGGCCGCCGGCGCCGACGTGGCGATCGTGGTGGTCGGCGACCACCCCCTGGTGAACGGCCGCGAGACCGAGGACCGCATGACCCTGGCCCTCGCCCCCGGACAGGACGCCGTGGTCCGCGCCGTGCGCAAGGCGAACCCGCGTACCGTCATGGTCATCAGCAGCGGCTACCCGCTCACCTGGACCGAGGGCGAGCTGCCCGCGGTGCTCTGGTCGGCGCACGGCGGCCAGGAGTACGGCCACGCGCTGGCCGAGGTGCTGTTCGGCGACGCCGACCCCGAGGGCCGCCTCACGCAGACGTGGTACCGCTCCGAGCAGGAGCTGCCCGACCTGCTCGACTACGACATCATCGCCTCCGACGCCACCTACCAGTATTTCCGCGGCGTCCCCCTGCACCCCTTCGGCCACGGCCTGAGCTACACCACGTTCGAGTACGCGGACCTGCGCGTGCGGATCGCCGACGGCGTCCTGGCGGCCTGGGCCACGGTCACGAACACGGGATCCCGCCCCGGCGTCGAGGTCGTCCAGTTCTACACCCACCAGCAGCGCTCGCGCGTCAAGCAGCCGCTGCGCCGCCTGCGCGGGTTCGAGAAGGTACGCCTGGAGCCCGGTGAGAGCCGGGCCGTGGAGCTGCGCCTGCCGGTGTCGGAGCTGGCCTTCTGGGACGTCACCAGGAGCAGGTTCGTCGTGGAGAGCGCGCCGCACCAGCTCATGGTCGGACGCAGCGCCACCGACCTGCGGTTGAGCGCCCGCTTCGAGGTCGAGGGCGAGACCGTCCCGCCCCGGTCGGGCACGCTGCGCGCGGCGGACCACGACGAGTACGACGCGATCACGTTCGTGGACGAGACCAGGGTGGACGGCGACGCCGTGCGGTCCGACGTGGAGGGCGCCTGGATCCTGTTCCGGCAGGTGGACCTGACCGGCGCCGCGACCTGCGTGGCGGAGGCGGGCAGCACGGAAGGCGGCATGATCACCATCCGCCGCGGCGACCCCCTCTACGGCCAGGCGCTGGCCACGTTCCCGGTACCCAGGACCGACCGGTACGGCTATCACTCCGTCACGGCCTCGCTCTCGGGTGCCGAGGGGGTGCACGATCTCTATGTGGTATTCGAGAACGAGGGCGTGACGCTGGCCCGGATCGACTTCGGAGCAGGGGCTTGAGCGGGCGTACGGTCACGATCGCCCAGGTCGCCAAGCACGCGGGTGTGGCCGTGAGCACGGTCTCGTACGTGCTCAGCGGCAAGCGGACGATCTCGGCCGACACCAGGCGGCGGGTGCTCGACAGCATCAGCGCGCTCGGTTACCACCCCAACGCCGGCGCCCGCGCGCTGGCCAGCAAGCGCTCCAACGTGATCGCGCTGGTGCTGCCGCTGCGGGCGGGCATGCACGTGCCCGTGCTGATGCGCTTCGCCAGCGCCGTCGTCACGGCCGCCCGCCGGTTCGACCACGACGTGCTGCTGCTGACCGCCGACGAGGGCACCGCGGGCATCCGGCGGGTCGCCGCGAGCGCGCTGGTGGACGCGCTCGTGCTCATGGACGTGGAGCTGGACGACCGCCGGGTGCCGCTGCTGCGGGAGCTGCCCGAGCCGAGCGTCCTCATCGGCTTTCCCGCCGAGCCGGCCGGGCTGACGTGCGTGGACCTCGACTTCGCCGCGGCGGGGGCGCGCTGCGTGGAGCACCTGGCCGAGCGCGGGCACGAGGAGATCGCGCTGCTCGGGGCGCCGTCGGTGGTGTACGACCGGGGCACCGGCTTCGCCACCCGCACCCGCGAGGGCTTCGTGGCGGCGCTGGACGACCACGGGCTCAAGGGCGTCGCGCTGCCGTGCGAGGAGACGTTCGACGAGGTGTACGAGACCGTCCGCGACCTCCTCCTCGACCGGCCGGGCCTGTCCGGGCTGGTCGTGCACAACGAGGCCGCGGTGAGCCACGTGCTGGCCGCGCTGCGCCAGCTCGACCGGCGGGTGCCGCACGACGTGGCCGTGGTGGCGATCTGCCCCGACGACGTGGCCGAACGGGCGAGCCCGCCGCTCACCTCCGTGCTGATCCCGGCCGAGGAGGTGGGCCGGGAGGCGGTCCGCCTCGTCATGGACAAGCTGGAGGGGCGCACGGTCCCCGACTCCACCCTCCTCACGCCCCTCCTGGCCATCCGCGCCAGCAGCTGAGGCAAACACCTCCGCACCCCAAGTTTGCGGAAGGTAATCATCGGCGAACTCCGCGTGTGTCAAATCTGCCGGGTTTTTAGCTGTATGTGGTTCCCTGTCGTATTTGCTGGGCAGGCTGGCGAAGGCGAAGGGGGAACACATGAGTACGTCTGTGCAACCGGCGGCAGCCGGTCAGGTCGGCGGGCGGGGCCCGACCGGTCTTGCCGACGTCATTGACACGATCCTCGACCGAGGTCTCGTGATCGACGCCTACGTCAGGGTGTCACTCGTCGGCATCGAGATCCTGACCATCGACGCGCGCGTCGTCGTGGCCAGTGTCGACACCTACCTGCGCTTCGCGGAGGCCGCGAACAGGCTGGACATGACCCAGAGCGAGAAGGGACTGCCCGAGGTCATCGAGCGGGCGAAGGGCGTGCCGAGCCAGGACAAGACCAAGGAAGTGGTCCAGGGCGTGGTGGAGGCGGCGGGCGACACACTCCGAGAGCTCACCGAGCCAAAACGCGACCCCGCGGCCGCGGCGGCCGAGCCAGAGGCGGAGGTCACCGTGGAGCGGGAACCCAAGGCTGCCCCCCGTAGGAAACCGCGGCCGAAGCGAGAGGAAGAGTAAGCACAATGGGACGTTCTACGAAGGTCTCCGGAGCCTCCGTGCCCAAGCAGGCCACCCGCCGCAGCCAGAACATCGGCACGTACGTCTACGGGATCGTGCTCGCCAACGCCAAGGTGGCGTCGGACGAGCGCGGCCTGGGCGACCCGGCGGGCAAGGTCAAGCTCGTCAAACACGGCGACATCGCGGCCCTCGTCAGCGACGTCAACGTCGAGGAGCCCCTGGGCCGGCCGGGAGACTTCTTCGCGCACGAAGGATTGCTGGACGCCATGGCGGCCAAAGGCCCGGTGCTCCCGTTCCGGTTCGGGGCGGTGCTGGCCAGTGCCGACGCCGTCGTGGAAGAGCTGCTCGCGCCGCACGAGGACGACTTCCTCGCCGCGCTGGACGAGCTCAAGGGACAGGCCGAGTACGTCATCAAGGGCCGCTACGTCGAGCAGGCCCTGCTCACCGAGATCCTCGCCGAGAGCCCGGAGGCGGCCGGCCTGCGCGAGGCCATCCGCGGCAGGTCGGAGGACGCGACCAGGAACGAGCGGATCCGGCTCGGCGAGATCATCACGGCCTCGATCGAGGCCAAGCGCGACCTGGACACCCGCCTGCTCCTCGACGCCCTGACCGGCCACTACGTCCAGGGGGTCATCCGGGAGCCCACGCACGAGCAGGACGCCGTGCACGTGGCGCTGCTCGCGAAGTCCAGCGACCAGAAGGCGCTGGAGAAGGCCGTGCGGGACTTCGGGGAGCGCTGGGAGGGCCGCGTGACCATGCGGCTGCTGGGCCCCATGGCGCCGTACGACTTCGTCACCGCGCAGGCATAGGGGGGCGCGACTCGTGGGTCTGGTGAGCACCATCTTCACGTGGCCGCTGGCGCCGGTTCGCGGGTTGGTCCGGCTCGCCGAGCTGATCCAGGAACAGGCCGACCGGGAGCTGCACAACCCGGCCGCCGTACGCAGGAAGCTGGAGGAGATCGAGGCGGCCAGGGAGGCCGGGGAGATCACCGAGGAGGAGGAGCGCCGGGCCGTCGAGCAGGTCCTGCAGGGAGCGATGCGGAGATGAACCGATGACCATCAGGCGGCCGACCGCCGAGAAGACGACGACCACCAGGCGGCCGACCGCCGGGAAGCCGAGAACGCAGACGCCGCGACCGGCTCCGCCGGAGCCGGAGCCGGAGGCGAGGGCAGAGCCGAAGCCGAAGCCGCAGCTGACCGCGGTGACGGCCGGCGGGGTCGGCATGCGCCACATCGAGGACCTGACCACGAAGCAGGCCGAGGGCATCACCTCGGTGCAACGCACGGAAGGCGGCTGGCTGATCAACGTCGAGGTCGTCGAGGACCGCCGCATCCCGTCATCGGGGGACATGCTCGCGGTCTACCAGGCCGAGATCGACGGGGAGGGCAGCTTGCTGTCATATCGGAGGATCCGCAGATACCGGCGGTCCAACGCCGACTACGGTGAGGCGGTCTGAGATGGACAGAGTTTCACAGTCGGGTCCTGTGGTCCGTCCGACGTACGGCTCGGGGCCGGGGAGCCGCGAGCCGGCCAACCTCGGCGACATCCTGGAGCGCGTGCTCGACCGGGGTGTGGTGATCGCCGGAGACATCCGGGTGAACCTGCTCGACATCGAGCTGCTGACGATCAAGCTGCGGCTGCTGATCGCCTCCGTGGACACCGCCAGGGAGCTCGGCATCGACTGGTGGGAGCACGACCCGTGGCTGTCGGGACGCGACC
The DNA here is from genome assembly GCF_041950495.1 of Nonomuraea sp. MTCD27. Lineage (NCBI taxonomy): Bacteria > Bacillati > Actinomycetota > Actinomycetes > Streptosporangiales > Streptosporangiaceae > Nonomuraea > Nonomuraea sp. MTCD27. The sequence continues at coordinate 46,315 of NZ_JBGNUW010000020.1, forward strand.
GCGAGCTGGTGGAGGAGAACCGCCGCCTGCGCCGCCGCCTGTCGGCCGTCGAGGGATACGACGCCGAGGGGCACGGGGTGCAGGGGCACGGGGTCGCCGGGCACGCGGTCGAGGGGAGGGCCGGTGGCTGAGGAGGGCCAGGGCACGTACCTCTACGCGGTGGCCCGCGACTCGTACTCCGAGTGCCCGCCCGGTGTGGCGGGCGCCTCCGTACGAGCGCTCAGCCGCAACGGGCTCGTCGCCTACGTGAGCACGGTGCCGCTCGACCAGTTCGGGGAGGAGCCGCTGCGGCGGTCCCTGGAGGACCTGGACTGGCTGGCGGAGACGGCGCGCGCCCACCACCGGGTCGTCGACGCCGTCGCGGCGGCCACGACGACGGCGCCGGTGCGGCTCGTCACGGTGTACGAGGACGACGGCCAGGTGGGCGACCTGCTGGACCGGCGCGGGGACGACTTCCTGGAGCTGCTCGACCAGGTCACCGGCCGCAGGGAATGGGGCGTCAAGGCCTACGCCGTCCCGGCCGCCGACTCCCGCACCCCGGACCCCACCGCCGACGCCGGCCACGCCGGCCGCCAGGCGACGGGCGACGGGCACGCCGGTCGTGAGGGGACGGGCGACGGGCATGCCGGACGTCCGGGGCCGGGCGACGGGCAGGCGGGGCGGCCGGGGATTGGTGACCGGCAGGCGGGGCGGCCGGGAACGGCGTACCTGCAGGGGCGGCGCGCCAGCCTGCGCGGCCGGGAGCAGGCGCGCCGGCAGGCGCTGCGCCGCGCCGACCACATCCACCAGGCCCTGTGCGCCCTCGCCGCCGCCGGTTGCCGCCACCGCACCCAGGACCCGCGCCTGTCCGGCCGCGACGACGTGATGTTGCTGAACGGCGCCTACCTGGTGGACGAGGCCCGCGACGCCGAGTTCGCCGAACTGGCGGGCACCCTGGGCGGCGACGGCGTGGAGATCCGCATGACCGGCCCCTGGGCGCCCTACTCGTTCACGGTCCTGGAGGCGACGTGAGGCGGGACGTGCTGGTCGACGACCGGCTGCCGCCCGAGCGCGTGGCCCTCGTGGACCTGCTGGACCGGCTGCTGGCCGGGGGCGTCGTGCTGACCGGCGACCTGGTGCTGTCCATCGCCGACATCGACCTGGTGCACATCTCGCTGCGCACCCTGATCGTGTCGGTGGACGAACTCGAAGGGAGCTCGTGAGCCGCCATGGAGACGCCCCGCTGGCGCATCGCCGCGGACTCGGACACGGTCGAGCGCGACCTGACCCGCCTCGTCCTCACCCTCGTCGAGCTGGTACGCCAGCTCGTGGAGCGCCAGTGCGTACGCCGCATGGACCAGGGCAACCTGACCGACGAGCAGATCGAGGTGCTCGGCGTCACCCTGATGCGACTGGAGGAGGCGATGGGCGACCTCTGCGCGCGCTTCGACCTCACCCCGGAGGACCTCAACCTCGACCTCGGCCCGTTGGGCACCCTCCTGCCGACGAACTGACCGTCAGCGCCCGTAGCCGCTCACGCCCACGGGCACGCTCGTGTCCACGGCCACGATGACGGGCGCGGCCGACTCGGGCCCTGCCGCGCCGTACAGCTCGATGAGCTGCAGCTCGCCGGCCATCTTCGCGGCCACGGCGGCCGCGGCCGCCTCGTCGGGCACCGCCACGAAGGTGGTCCTGCCGCCCGCCTCCCTCTCGTGCACGACCCGGTCCACCTCGGGATCGGCGTCCTCGTGCACGATGACGAACGCCTCGGACAGCGCCTCCCCGGCCTCGAACCGCGCCTTGTACGCGGCCACGTTCGTCAGCGACTCGAACCCGTAGTAGATCGCGCCGACCGTCGCCTTCCCGGCCGCGACCCGGCGGGCCTCGGCGTGCCAGACCGCGCCGAACCCGCCGCACAGCTCGACCTGGTCGGCCCCCTCGCCCACCAGCCCCGCCACCAGGTCCACCATCTGGGCGGGCTCGGCGACGGCGCGTACCCGGGTGCGTCCCCGGCCGTTCTCGACCACCATCACGTCGGCCTGCGGATCCGCCCCGGCCTCCTCGTAAATGATCACTCTGTCGTGTGCCATGACCTCACTCCTTGATTACCTGTGTCCTGGGACCCAGGTTGCTACCTCAACCAAGGTCGAGGTCAAGGGCTTCTCACCTCTCGCGTACCGCCAGGCCGGGATAGTCGAGGACCAGCCCCGACGCGTCGAAGACCAGCCGGCACGTGACGCCGAAGACCGGCGCCGCGTAGTCGTAGCACCGGCGCCCGCCCTCGTCGGGCACGCGTGCGTAGTGCTGGTCGAGCCGCTCGATCCCGAGGTCGAGGGCCCGGACGAAGGCCGCCGGCGCGGCCGATCCGGCCCCTTCCGCCAGGCCGAGCCGGTGCACGGGGAACGTGTTCGTCATCGCCGACGACTCCAGGTCGATGTCCAGGCAGCCGTCCAGGTGCGGCGCCGGCGCGCCGTCCACCCGCCAGCGGCCCGCGCCGTCGGCCTCCACGAGCGTGCGGCGGGTCCGGGAGGCCGTGCGGCCGGTGATCCGGGCGCGGCGGGTGGCCCAGGTGGCGTCCACGTCGATGACGTAGTCCACGATCCAGGCCAGCCCGTCCTCGACCGCCGTCGTGCAGCCCTCGATCCGCCGCCCGTGGAAGCGCACGACCTCGAAGCCGGTGCGCGCGTCGAGATGCCGCCAGGCCGCGGTCTCGGGCAGGGGCGCGAACGTCACGTACCGATCCTGCCACGCCCCGCACGGCGAGCCCGGCTGCCCGGGAGGTGCCACGGCAGGACGACCGGCGCGGCCGGAAGCTCCCCGGCGGCGAGCCGCGCCACCAGCGGCCCGAGCCCGTTCGGCACCACGGGCTCGTCGCCGTCGGCCAGCCGGTCCAGCTCGGCGGGGGTCCACCAGTGGAAACGGTCGGTCGCCGCCCGCTCCTCCTCGTCCATGCCGGAGGTGTCCACCTCCAGCCCGTTCACCCGCAGCAGGAAGTAGGAGTCGCGGGAGTGGAACCGCTGCCCGGCCACCGACCAGCCGCCCTCGCTGGTCGCCACCACCGGCCCGAGCGCCTCGGGGTCCACCACGTGCCCGAGCTCCTCCCGCAGCTCCCTCGCCGCGGCCTGCCGCGCGCTCTCCCCGGGATCGAGACCCCCTCCCGGCGTGAACCACGCGTACGGCGGATCCTCCACCTGCAGCAGCCGGCCCCGGTAGAGCAGGATCCGGTCGGCGGGGTCGAGCAGCAGCACGCGTGCCGTCGCCCGCGCGATCACTTCGCTCATTCGGTCATCTCCACGGTGATGGCCCAGCGCTCGTGGTCCCGCCAGGCGCCGTCGACGTACTGGAAGTTGGGCGAGTAGCCCTCGCGGTGGAAACCGACGCGCTTGATCAGGCTCAGGGAGGCGGTGTTCGACGGCTGGATGTTGGCCTCCAGGCGATGCAGCTCCATCTCGTCGAACGCGTGCCGGACGAGCAGCCCGAGGCCCTCGGTCATGTACCCGCGGCCGGTCGTGGAGGCGTAGGCGGAGTAGCCGATGGTCGCGCTCTGGTGGGTTCCCCGGATGATGTTGTTGACGTTGACCCACCCGACGATCTCGCCGGTGTCGCTCCGGCAGATGAGGAACCCCTCGTGGAGGGGGCCGTCGAACCTGGTCAGGTAGCTCTCGAAGTCCTCGAACGTGACGATGGGCGGGCCGGGCATCCATCGGGCGAGCATCTTCGCGCTCTCCGTGTGCAGGGCCGACAGCTCCTCGAAGTCCTGCAGGCAGACGTAACGAATGGCCACTCGTGGCCCTTGGGCAAGATAGAGCACATCAGACATTCTGCGGCCAGGCGTCGCAGTGCCACGCTCGCCCGTCCCACGCGACAGGAAACGGCACGGCATGCGGCAACGGCGCCCCCCACACCCGCCCAGCCGGCCCGTCGCGCCCGCACAGCTCGGTGAGCCCGATGGTCAGGCTCCCGACATGCCCCACGACGGCCACCGTCCCACCCGGATGGGCCGCGACGATCGAGGTCAGGGCGGCGACGACGCGGGCGGTGACGGCATGCCCGTCCTCGCCGTCGCCCACCGCCTCGCCCAGCTCCCCGTCCACGACCCACGAGCGCAGGACCTCGGCCGTACGCTTGCGCACCGCCGCGTCCATCGCGCCCTCGAACCGCCCGAGCCCGATCTCCACCAGCTCCGGAACGAGCACCACGCCCCTGCAACGCGCCCGCGATGATCTCCGCGGGACGAACGTGATCACCCATGCCCGGAACCCTACGAGACAGGCGCCCCCGCCGAAACGTCACCGCCCCGCAGGATCCGCAGGGGCCTACCGGGTGCCATCCGGCACGGGATCCGAGCCCTCCGAGCTTCCACCGCTCGGTGTGGGGTCGGCTCCGGCGGGACCATCGTCGGGAGCTGCGGCTGCGCGGTCGTAGATCCCGACGGCCCACCTGCCCGGCCGTTCACCCACCTGGGCCGACAGCCGTTCGAGCACTCCGGCACGCCTCAGCGCGACAAGAGCGGCCCGCTCATCGCACTCTTCCCGCGACTTCACGAACGACGGGCACGTGATGTCGGCCGCCTGCGCCATCTCCAGAACAGGGGCATCCGCCGGAAACACCCACACCTGCAGGGACTGCGGCCGCTCCAGCCAGCCGTCGGGCGTCGAGCGCTCGTCGTGATGCCCGGCCGGCGAACTCCCGCAGCGTGCGGCCCCACCCCCCATTTCGCCGCCCTTGAGCCGCTGCTTCGTGACCACCCACGCCCGAGGGTCGTCGCAGACCACCTTGTATCCAGTGAAGTGGCTGGTCGGAGTGTAGGTCACCGTCCGGGCGGCGCCCATGGTGCCGAACCGCTCGGAGTGGATGAGGGAGAGGTCGAACTTCGTGGCCCCCAGCACCACCTTGAACTCCTCGGGGATCTTCAGCTCGGGCTCGACCCGGGCGGAGTCCGCAGAACGCTGGGCGACCATCGCCTGGTCCGCCGCCCGCGGTCCGACCAGCAGGGTGTTCGCCAGCCCGGCGGCGGAGACGGCGAGGGCCAGCGCCGCCCCGGCCGTCACCGCCCGCCGCGTACGACGTATGCGGCGCCCCCGCCGTACGATCGCGTCGAGGTCGGCGGCCGGTTCGCCGCCGGCACGTTCCCGGCTCCGCTCGTCCAGAAGTCGTCCCAGCCCGCTCTCGGTGTGCCTCATCGCTGGACCCCCTCCAAGTTCATGGTCTGAATGTCCGGATCGACCCGCAGACGGGTGAGCGCCCGGCTGAGCTGGCTCTTCACCGCCCCGATCGAGCAACCGACGATGTCGGCGATCTGGGCGAGCGTCCGCCCCTCGAAGTAGTGCAGGACGATCACCGCCCGCTGGCGCGGTGACAGCGCCCCGATCGCGCCCCAGAGCGCGGCCTGGTCGTCCACCACGGTGGCGGGATCGCGCGGATCGGCCGTCTCGGGCAGGCTCTCGGTCGGCACCTCCCCGCGCCACCGCCTGCGCCACCACGACGCGTGGGTGTTCACGATAATGCGATAGACGTAGCGATCGGGATCACCCTCGATCCGCTGCCACGCCACCCAGGCCTTGGCCAGCGCGGTCTGCACCAGATCCTCGGCCGCGCCCCAGTCCCGGGTAAGGAGGTAGGCCATCCGGCACAGCCGTAAGTGCCGATGCGCCACGTACTCCGCGAACCCGTCGTTCATCCAGCATCTCCGTCTCGTCGCTTCCAGCGATGACTACCGCCTGGCAAGCCCGTCCGGTTTACAGCCGGACCCGACGAAATCAACGGAGAACCTGGAGACGGCCTCAGCCCTCGGCCGGTCGCCGCCGCCCGAGCCGATCGATCTCCACGAGAAGGCCATCGAGGCACTCCTCCGGTGACCGCCCGGCCGTGTCGACGGTGACGTGCTCCCGGTCCCACGGCTCGTACTCGCGCTCGACGACCTCCTGCCAGTCAGGCAACCGCAGATCGGGAATGTCCACCGAACGCGACGCCACCCGCTCCCGATGCTCCTCCGGATCGGAGCAGACCACCTCCACCTCCGCGACCGCCACCCCGGCCCGCGCCCCCACGTCCCGCCACGCATCACGCGTGATCCGCAGGGGGTTCACCGATTCCGCGATCACGGTGAACCCTTGGCGCAGATGATCCTCGGCCAGCGCATGGCCGACGACGTAGCCGACGGGCCCGAGCGGCTGACGGGCCAGGCCGGAGCGGACGATCGCCTGCTCAATGGTGTCGACCCGGACGTGGACCGCCCCCAGCCGCCCGGCCAGGAGCCGGGCCAGCGTCGTCTTCCCCGTGGCAGGCAGGCCGCCGATGACGATGAGCATGCCTCTTGTCGTGCCGCCCACGCGGGTCACCGGAGCGGCGGCCCGGACAGATGCGCCCCCTGGCCCACCTGGTAAGCCTCCGCCAACCACCCGGCGAACTCGTCGTCCAGGTCATCGAGCGAGCTCACCCGCCAGTGGAGCACGTAGAGGCGCTTCGTGTACGGGGAAGAACCGACGATCCGCCGATCCGTGAACATACGCCGCAGGTCCATGTATCCCCTGAGCTCCCCGTCCTTCGGGACCGCGCCGGCGAATCCGCGACGCTCGCCCTTCAGGACGATCGCCGACTTGGTCACCGAGTAGGTGAACGGTCCGCAGCCCTCGGCCAGCTTGATGAAGCGCTGATAGAGGGAGACGACCTCGGCGGGCCTGCCGCTCAGATGGCGCTCCACAGTCCATTCGTCGCTGTCCATTGCGCGATGGTAACGAGCCGCACCCGGTTGGGCCAGGTGGCCGGGGACGAACAGCAAGAAGCCCCGGACCGTGATCACCTCACGATCCGGGGCTTCCAAGGGCCTGTTACCAGTCGCCGCCGCCGAAGTCTCCGCCACCGAAGTCGCCGCCGCCGCCGAAGTCGCCCCAGCCGCCGCCGCCGTCGCCGCCGCCGAAGTCACCGCCTCCGACGTCACCGCCGCCGCCGTCCGCGTAGCCGTAGCCGCCGTAACCGAAGCCGCCGCTGAGCATGCTGCCCATCATGGTGCCGATGAACATGCCGGTCATGACGTCACCGAAGCCGCCGTAGTAGCCGTACGCGTACGGCTGGTACGCCGGGCCGGCGTCGTAGTAGGGCCGGCGCTGGCCGTCGACCATGACCTCGCGCATCTGCGGGTCGAAGCCGCGCTCCACGGCCTCGGCGTCCATCTTGCAGGCGGGCACGTCGCGCACCGCGCCACCGGGCGGGGCCCAGCGGACGTCGCGGAGGGACGGGCCGTGCTGCGGGTTGAAGAAGCAGGGCGCGCGCCGCTCGGGCACCGGGTCGTCGTTGACCTTGGCCTTCACCACGGCTAGCGCGTAGCGGCCGTCCTCGAGGGTCTGGGTGACCTCGCGGACCTGGTCGGGCCGCTGCACGGTGGCGAGCTGCGTCTTGGCCTTCTCGTAGGAGTCGAGTGCCGTCTGCCACTCGTCGATGTGCTTGCCGCTCTCGCCGGACAGCGACACGTCGGTGTCGAGGGCGGTGATCTCCTCGCCCAGCTTGGTGACGTCCTCGTCCACGGTCTGCTTGACCGCGGCCAGGTCCTTGGCCTCCTGGATGGCCCGCTTCTTCTTCTTGTTGCTGGAGTAGAGGAAGTAGCCGCCACCGCCGACCACGACCAGGGCGCCCAGGGCGATCAGCGCGGCCGTGCCGCCGGCACCCGGGTTGGCCTGGCTGCCGGAGTCGAGAGCCGAACGGTCACCCCGCGCGGCCATGTCCACACGGTTGGCGAAGTCCTTCATGCCGGCGACGAGGTCGCCGGAGTTGGCGGTCACCGCGCGGTTGGCCAGCTCGCCCGCCAGGCCCGCCGTGCGAAGGGCGCTCGAGCCCGCGAAGAGCGTCGTGCCGTCGATGACGGCGATCGTCGCCCGGTTGCGGCCCGCGGCCGTCAGCTCCGTGCTGAGCTGGGACATGTAGGGCTCAATGCTGGAGTTGTCCACCGTGCCATCCGGGAGCGCCACGGCGTAGATCTTGGTGTCCGCGCCCTTCAGCGCGTCATTGATCTCACTCTGCTGATCCGACGACAGAGCGGAGCCGGACACCGCGTAGAGCGGAGCGCTCTTCCAGTTGGACACCACTGACTTCGCGTCAGGGGGAGCCGCCGCGTTGGCGGCAGGGGACAGCGCAAGAACGACGATCAGACCGGCGATCAGAGCCGCGATCGCGGCCCCTGCTCGGCGCAGCGAATGGGTCATTGGCAGCAAGCCTCCTTCGCCCTTCAGGACGAACGGGCGGTCGGCAAAGTTCCTCACTCCGCACGCTACCCGTCCGGGGACTCGCAGGTGCACATCGTGGACGAAGAGCGGGCACTGGTTCTACGCGGGTCCGGTCGATCGGCGGTCAAGAGTCCTTTACGAGAACCGCTCAGGCGTCCTTGATCTCGCAGATCGTGGCGCCGGACGTCACCGTCTGCCCGATCGCCGCCGCCAGCCCGGTGATCGTGCCCGACTTGTGGGCGGCCAGCGGCTGCTCCATCTTCATGGCCTCCAGCACCACCACCGTGTCGCCCTCGCTCACCGCGTCCCCGTCGGCGGCCACGACCTTGACGATCGTGCCCTGCATCGGGCTGACGAGCGCGTCCCCGCCGGCCGCGGACTTCCTCGTCCCGCCGGCCCCGCGCCGGGGAGCCTTGTTCGCGACGGGCGTAGCGGCGGACGTGCCCAGCCCCGCGGGCAGGACGACCTCCAGCCGCTTGCCCCCGACCTCGACCGTGACCGTCTCCCGGGCGGCGGCGGGCTCGTCGGCGGCCACCTCCCCCTCGTACGGCGATACCGGGTTGTCCCACTCCGTCTCGATCCACCGCGTGTGCACGGAGAACGGCTCCGACGTGAACGCCGGATCCGCGACCACCGCCCGGTGGAACGGCAGCACGGTGGGCATCCCGCCGATCTCGAACTCCGCCAGCGCCCGCCGCGACCGCTCCAGCGCCTCCCGGCGCGTGCGCCCGGTCACGATCAGCTTGGCCACCAGCGAGTCGAACGTCCCCGGCACCGTCATCCCGGCCTCGTAGCCGGCGTCGAGCCGCACCCCCGGCCCCGAAGGCGGGCGCATCGTGGTCAGCGTGCCGGGGGCGGGCAGGAAGTCGCGCCCGGCGTCCTCGGCGTTGATCCGGAACTCGATCGAGTGCCCGCGCAGCACCGGGTCGCCGTAGCCGAGCGGCTCGCCGTCGGCGATCCGGAACATCTCGCGTACGAGGTCGATCCCCGAGACCTCCTCGCTGACCGGGTGCTCGACCTGCAGTCGGGTGTTGACCTCCAGGAAGGACACCGTCCCGTCCTGCCCGACGAGGAACTCGCACGTCCCGGCCCCGACGTAGCCGGCCTCCTTGAGGATGGCCTTGGAACTGGCGTAGAGGATCTCGACCTGCTCGCCGGTCAGGAACGGCGCCGGCGCCTCCTCCACCAGCTTCTGGTGGCGGCGCTGGAGCGAGCAGTCGCGGGTGCTCACCACGACCACGTTGCCGTCGCGGTCGGCCAGGCACTGCGTCTCGACGTGGCGGGGCCGGTCGAGGTAGCGCTCGACGAAGCACTCGCCGCGCCCGAACGCGGCGACCGCCTCGCGTACGGCCGACTCGTACAGCTCGGCGACCTCCTCCAGCCTGCGCGCCACCTTGATGCCGCGCCCGCCCCCGCCGTACGCGGCCTTGATCGCGATCGGCAGCCCGTGCTCCTCCGCGAACGCCACCACCTCGGAGACCCCGCTCACCGGGTCCTTGGTGCCCGCGACCAGCGGCGCGCCGACCTTCTGCGCGATGTGCCTGGCCCGCACCTTGTCGCCGAGTGCGGCGATCGCGGCCGGCGGCGGGCCGATCCAGACCAGGCCGGCGTCGATGACGGCCGCGGCGAAGGAGGCGTTCTCGGCCAGGAAGCCGTAGCCGGGGTGCACGGCGTCGGCGCCGGAGCGGCGCGCGACGTCGAGGAGCTTGGCGATGTCGAGGTAGGTCTCGGCGGGGGACCGGCCGCCCAGCGCGTACGCCTCGTCGGCGACCCTGGCGTGCAGGGCGTCGAGGTCCTGGTCGGCGTAGACCGCGACGCTGCCGATCCCGGCGTCCCCGCACGCGCGGGCCACGCGCACGGCGATCTCGCCCCGGTTGGCGATCAGAACCTTCCGCACCGGCCTTCGTCCTTCCTCCTCGGGGCCTCCTGGGTGCTCAGCGGCCCAGGTACGCGCCGCCGTTCACGTGGACCACCTGCCCCGTTACGTGCCTGGCTCCCGCGGAGGCCAGGAACAGAACGGTATCGGCCACGTCGGCGGGGCTGCCAGGACGGCCGTTGCGGGTGTTCTCCACGCGGGCCCTGATGCCGTCCTCGGTCAGCCGGCCGCGGAAGAACTCGGTGTCCAGGACGAGGCCGGGGGAGACGACGTTCGCGGTGATGCCCTTGGGGCCCAGCTCGGCGGCCAGGTCTGCGGTCCAGGACTCCATGGCGGCCTTGGCGGCGCCGTACGAGCCGGAGCCGGTGCCCCTGGCGGCGATCGAGCCGATCGAGACGATCCGGCCGCCGTCGCCCATCCGCGCGGTCAGCGCGGTGGTGACGAGCACGGCGGACATGAGGTTGGCGTTGAGGTTGGCCCACCACGCCTGGGCCACGTCCATCAGCTCGTCGGACCACCTGCGGCCGAGGTTGGTGTTGCCGCCGGCGTTGTTGACCAGCACGTCGACCCGCTCCGGCAGCCTGCGCAGCGCCTCCCGCACCTCGCCGGGGCTGGTGGCGTCGAACGCCGTGTACGCCGCGCCCAGACGCTCGGCGGCCTCCTTGAGCACCTGCTCGCGGCGGCCGGTGATGGTGACGTGGTCGCCCAGCGAGACGAACGCCTCGGCGATCGCGTATCCGATGCCGGTCCCGCCGCCGGTCACGACTATCTCGCGCATGAGCCGACAGCTCCCGATGCGATCCGAACAATCCTCGGGTAGACCATAGCCTCTCGGCATAACGCGGGCGACGGGCGGTGGCCCTTCCTTAGTGTGAGGGCGCTTTCACAGGTTCCAGGAGGTATGCATGAGCCAGAGCATGCTCGGCGGCGACCCCGCGGAAATGCAGCAGATGTCCACGCAGTTCACGCAGCAGTCGGAGGCGGTCCGCACCACCATGACCGCGCTCGACCGCGAGGCCGCCAAGGTCGGCACCGCGTGGACGGGGCCGGGAGCGCAGCGCTTCCAGCAGGCGTGGCAGAACTACCGCACCGCGTTCCAGCGCATGACCGAGGAACTCGCGGAAGCTTCGCGGGTCATCGGGACCTACCGGCAGAACATCGAGTCCGCCACGAAATGATCAACGAGAGGGGCCCTGGCGAGGGAGCTGGGGCTTCTTTCCGTTGAACGGGCGCGCGCGATGGCTGAACGGGCGCGCGACGGCTGAACGGGCGCGCGGAGCCCTGGCCGCCCGCTCGAACGCCAATTGACGGTTGACAGTCAGAGTGCGCGACCGAAACCCCTGATGCTTATGGGGCTTATTTGGTTAAATGTCCTCCGATCATGACGTAATCCCGAAAGGACGGTCATGGCGGAGAAGGACGCCTCCCAGCCGGAGCGGATAGGTGGCCATGAGATCACCGGCCGCCTGGGTGAGGGGCCGCGTGGCGTCGTCTACCTGGGCCGGGAGTCCGAAGAGGCGCCCCAGGTGGCTGTCAAGACGCTGAGCGTCACCCCTGACGCCGACCCCGGTTTCGGGGCCCGGCTGAAGAGCGTCACGCGGGTGTCCAGCTCGTACGTGGCCCGCACGTTCGACGCCGGCACCGACAACGGGCTGGCGTACGTGATCAGGGAGCACATCGAGGGCCGGTCGCTGGCCGAGGCCGTCGCGGCGGACGGGCCGCTGACCGGGGACGCGCTGGAGCGGGTCGCGGTGGGCACGCTGACCGCGCTGACCGCCGTCCACCTGGCCGGGTTCGCGCACCGCGGCCTCACACCGTCGAACGTGATCCTCACCGTCGAGGGGCCGCGCGTCACCGACATCGAGCTCGGGGATCCGGCCGGCGAGATCGGCCACCGGGCGCCCGAGCAGCTCGGCGGGCTGCAGTACGGGCCGTACGCCGACGTCTTCTCCTGGGCCACCACCGTGGTGTTCGCCGCCACCGGGTCCGCACCCTTCGGGCACGACCCGGAGAACGTGCTGAACGGGGAGCCCGAGATCGGGGAGCTGCCCGAGCCGCTGCGGCAGGTGGTGCTGGCCGCGCTCGCCAAGAAGGCGGACGGGCGGCCCACGGCGTACACGGCGTTGCTGCGGCTGCTGGGCGACCGCAACACGCCCGTGCCCGCGCCGCCGGCCGCCGGGAGCCCGGTGCCGCCGCCCGCTGTCGGGAGCCCGGTGCCGCCGCCGGCGATCCTGCCCATCCAGCTGCCCGTCGACGGCGCTCAGACGCCGCTGATGCCGCCGCCCGCAGCCCCCATGGACCGACACCCCGCCCACCCCGCACCCGTCCACCCCGCACCCGTCCAGCCCGCCCCGGTCCAGCCCGCACCGGTCCAGCCCGGTTCCATGGGCCCGGGGCCGATCGGAGCGGTCCCGATGGAGCCGATGGCGCAGGCCCCGACGGGACAGGCCCCGACGGGACAGGCCCCGATGGGCCAGGGGCCGATGGGGCTCGGGACGGCGGGGCCCGCGTACGAGCCTCAGATGTGGGGACCTCCGCCCGGCCCCGCGCAGCAGGGCCCGCCCCAGCCTCCGGCTCCCCCGGCGGTGCCCGGGCAGGGCGACGGGCGGGAGCGCAGGCCGTTCCCCGTGGGGCTCGTGGCGGGCCTCACCGCCGTCGTGCTCCTGTCGGGCCTTGGCGTGTGGGGCGCGAGCCAGTACTCCGGCAAGGTCAAGTTCGCCCCGATCGCCGCCGCCACCCGGGAGGCCACCGGGGGAGGCGCCTTCTCCGCCCTGAACCAGGGGGAAGGGGCCGTGACGGGCGCGCCCACGCAGCCGCAGCCCGAGATGACCGCGCCGTGGGTGGACACGGCCGCCCCGGACGAGAGCGGCGTCGGCCCGATGACGCTCCCCACCGAGGACCCGACCGGCTCGCCGACGGTCCCGGTGCTCACGACGGTGCCGACCCCCGGACCGATCTCGACGCAGCCGGTGCCGCTCCCCACCGCCCAGCCCACGGGGACGCAGCAGCCACAGCCGTCGGCGAAGCCCACCAAGAGCCCCAAGCCCAAGGCCACGGTCACCAAGACGGTCCCGCACTCCAGGAGGCCGACGCCGAGCCCGACGCGGACCACCCAGGAGCCCGCGCCCACCCCCACGAGGACCACATCGAGGCCGGCGCCCACGAGGACGACGCAGGAGTCGAAGCCGACTCCCACGAAGACGACCCAGAAGCCGGCTCCCACGAAGACGACCCAGAAGCCGACGCCGACCAGGACGACGCAGAAGCCGACGCCGACTCCGACCAGGACGACCCCGCCGCCCGTCAAGAAGAACCCCTACACCGCGGCCCAGGTGTGCGGTGGCGGTTTCGTCGTCCAGCGGTCGAGCTCGTTCACCGGCGGCACCACGTACCAGCTGTGGAACAACAGCACGGGGCAGAACTGCGTGGTCACCCTCAAGTCGGGCGCGGACGTCGGCAGGTCCACCCGGGTGAGCGCCACTCTGGAGGTGCAGGGCGGTGGCAGCAAGACCGACGCCGGGAACTTCGAGTATTACGCCGGCCCGGTCATCCTGGCGGCCAAGGGCAAGTGTGTCCGCTACTCCGGCAGCGCGGGTTCAGGGAGCACGAGTGCGGGGTGGGCCAACTGCGGCTAGGTTGCGTCTACGCTTGCCCGTCATGATTGGTCGCGCCCTTTTCGCGAGCCTGATCGCCCTGCACGTCCTCGGCGCTCCGGCGGCCGCCGCGCCCGAGGACTGCAACCCGGAGAAAGGCACGCTGAAGCTGCCGGCCAGCGAGCCGTGGGCGCAGAAACGGCTCGACATCAAGAACGCCTGGCGGCTGACCAGGGGCGCCGGCGTGACGGTCGCGGTCGTCGACAGCGGCGCCGACTACCACCCGCAGGTCCAGCTTTCCAAGATCATTGACGAGACGCACACCGGCCACCGCGACTGCGTGGGCCACGGGACGGCCGTCTCGGGCATCATCGGCGCCCGCTATCTGGCCGGCGTGCCCTTCCACGGCGTCGCGCCCGACGCCGAGATCGTGATGCTCAAGCAGAGCAACAAGCCCGAGGGCGACATCAACAAGCTGGTCGACGCCATCAACGACGCCGTCGCGGCCAAGGCGGAGGTGATCAACGTCTCCGTGCGCGCCTCCGACCACCCCGGGCTGCGCGCCGCCGTCCAGCGGGCGCTCGACCAGGACATCGTGGTGGTCGCCGCGGCCGGGAACGTCACAGGCCCCGACGACGAGGACGTGCCCGCCTATCCCGCGGCGTACGAGGGCGTGCTGGCCGTGGGCGCGGCCACCCCCGACGGCCGCCGCGCCGACTCCTCCAACGCCACCACCCCGGTCGGCGTGCTCGGCCCCGGCACGGAAATCACCGCTCCCTGGCCGGGTCGCGCCTACAAGCGTGGCCTGCAGGGCACCAGCTTCGCCACGCCCTACGTCGCGGGCACCGCCGCGCTCGTGCGGGCCCGCTTCCCGAAGCTCACCCAGGAGCAGGTGCGCCGCCGCATCATCGCCACCGCCGACGGCACCGCCGGTGTGGGCACCGGCACGGGGATGGTGAACCCGGTGCTCGCGCTCACTGCCGTGCTGCCCTACGAAGCCGTCAACGCGCCCGTGGTGGCCGAGCCGCCGCCCACCGCGCTGCCGGCGGACGCCATCGCCAAGGTCCCTCCCCGCGACGAGACCGCCATCGGCATCTCCATGGCGGTGGGATTCGGCGCGGTGCTGGCGATCGCGGTGGCGGGCGCGCTCGCGCTGCTCGTTCCCCTGGGCCGGCGCAGGGGCTGGCGGCCCGGCCGGCCGTCCTGAGGGTTGCGGTTCGGTGAATTATCGATTTGCTGACGAAACCACTGATGCGAATGTGACGGATTTGGTTGAATGTCCCCTTGAGATCTTGCAGTAACTGAAGGGACAGAGATGCATCCCGTGCGGCCGGGCGATCCCGAGAAGCTGGGCGCGTACGTCATCTCAGGACGCCTTCCCGATGGGCCGAACGGTACGGCCTATCTCGGCAAGGAGTCCGAGGACGCGCCCCTGAGAGTGATCAAGTTATTGCCCGCCGCCCCTGAACAGGGCGGCGACGACATTGCTCGGCTCACCGGGGTGCAACGCGTCTCCAGCTCGTACATCGCGAGGACCCTGGAAGCCGGTCAGCACGGTGACCTGCCCTACGTCGTGCGCGAGTACGTCGAGGGGCGCAGCCTCGCCGAGATCGTGGCGGAGGACGGTCCGCTCGACGCCGACGCGCTCGAGCGGGTGGCCGTGGGTGTGCTGACCGCGCTGACCGCGGTGCACCTGGCCGGCATCACGCACCGCGGGCTCACCCCGCACAACGTGATCATCGGCGCCGACGGCCCCCGGGTGACGGACGTCGACCTCGGAGAACCCGCCGGCGAGGTGGGGTACCGGGCTCCTGAGCAGCTCAGGGGATTGAGGTACGGGCCGTACGCCGACATATTCGCCTGGGCCGCGACGGTGGTGTTCGCCGCGACCGGGAAGCCGCCGTTCGGGCACGACGCCGAGGCGGTGCTGAACGGGCAACCCGAAGTGGGGAACCTGGGCGAGCCGCTGCGCCAGGTAGTGCTGTCCGCGCTGGCCAAGGACGTCACGCCGCGCCCGACCACGTACATGGCGCTGCTGCGGCTCCTCGGGGACAAGAAGGGCGGCGCCGCCGCCCTGGCGCAGAAGCCGCCGTCTCAGCCGGGCGCCCCGATCGAAGGCGTGCCCGTCAGCGGCGTGCCGGGGCAGGGTGTGCCCGGCGCGCCCGTCCATGGCGTCCCTGTGCAGGGTGTGCCGGGCACGCTCGTTCATGGCGTGCCTTTACAGGGTGTGCCGGGCGCGCCCCTTCATGGCGTGCCCGTGCAGGGCGGCCCCGTGCCCTCCGGCATGCCGGCGGAGGGGATGCCGCCGCAGGCCGGAGCGCCCATGCTGCCGCAGCAGACGTGGGGGCCGCCGCCCGTGCCGCAGGAGCACGCCCATGGCGGTCCGCCGCCGATGGAGGGTGTGCCGGTGCCGCCTCCCGGCCCGATGTGGGAGCCGCCGCGCTCCGAGCGGCAGGCGACCGTTGCCGGGGAGACGGTGTCCTCCCGTCCCCCTCGCCGCTTCCCTCTGGGACTCGCCGCCGCGGTGACCGCGCTGGCGCTGCTGTCCGCCGTGGGGCTGTGGAGCGCCAACCGGTACGCGTCGACGCAGCGTTTCGAGCCCGTGGCCGCGGCCGTGGGCACCCCGTCGGCGAACGCCCAGGCGGCTGACGGGTCGCAGGACGTCCCGCAGCAGGGCCAGCCGCAGCAGCCGGGGCAGGACCAGCCGGGGCAGGGCCAGACGGGACAGGACCAGCCGGGGCAGGCCGAGGTGACCGTGCCCTGGGCGGACAAGTCGGCCACCGACCCGAACGACGTGGGCCCGCTGGTGCTCCCGACGGAATGGACGTCGCAGGCGCCCACGCCGCCCGAGCTCAGCACCGTACCGACACCGGTGCCGGTCAACACCCAGCCGGTCACGCAACCGACGGCGTCGGCCGCGCCCACGTCGGCCGCTCCGACGACCTCCGCGCCCGCGTCGGCCGCGCCCACGGTGACCGTGACGCAGACCCCGACGCCGTCGCCGACCCAGAGTCCGACGCCGTCGAACGCGCTCATCACCGATCCGGAGACGACCGCCACCCCGACCCCGACGCCGTCCTCGGCTCAGACTCCCGCGCCGACCGTCACGGTCACCGTGACGCCGACGCCGACGGTGACGACCACCGCGAAGCCGACGACCAGGCCGACGGTGACGACCACCGCCAAGCCCACGACCACCGCCAAGCCCACGACCACCGCGAAGCCGACGACCACCGTCAAGCCGACGACCAGGCCGCCGACTTCGACGCCCGCGCCGACGAGGAGCACGGCCGGGCCCAGGCCCACCACGATCGGGCCGAAGCCCACCACGGCCAGCCCACCGCCGCCGATGCGCAACCCGTACTCGCCGGTGCAGGTCTGCGGGGCGGGCTTCTTCGTGCAGCGCAGCAAGGCCTTCCCCGGCGGCGAGACGTTCCAGCTCTACAACTCCGGCACCGGTGAGAACTGCGTGGTCACGATGAAGACCACGGACGTCGGCAAGCCGACCCGGGTGAGCGCCACGCTCGAGGTTCAGGGCGGTCCCGGCAGCACTCAGAGCGGCAACTACGACTTCTACGCCGGCCCCGTCAAGCTGCCCGCCAAGGGCAAGTGCGTGCGCTTCTCGGGCAGCGTCGGGTCCTCCGGCACCGACGCGAACT
This sequence comes from Nonomuraea sp. MTCD27, assembly GCF_041950495.1. Taxonomy (NCBI): domain Bacteria; kingdom Bacillati; phylum Actinomycetota; class Actinomycetes; order Streptosporangiales; family Streptosporangiaceae; genus Nonomuraea; species Nonomuraea sp. MTCD27. Next base: position 63,641 of record NZ_JBGNUW010000020.1, read on the forward strand.
GGTCCAACTGCGGCTGACCGCACCACGGCACCGCGCGAGAACCCCCTCCGGATACTTCCGGAGGGGGTTCTCGTTCAGTACCTCACGGTCAGGGACGCAGGTCGTCCATCAGCTCGTCCTTGGCGGCCGCCGCGGCCGCCTCCGCCCGGACGACGGCGGCCAGGATCTCGTCGCCGAGGCGGCGGGCGTCCAGCCGTTTCCTGCTCAGGGGATGGATCTCCAGCTCGACCAGGGCGCCGAGAGCGTCGGTCGTGGCCACGATCCGGCCCTCGTCGGCGCGGCCGACGAACCGGCGCGTGCCCCACTCGGCCGCCAGTTCCTCGGCCCGCCTGGCGGCCGCGGCCAGCTTGTCCAGGCGTGCCATCGCCTCCAGCATCTCCCGCACGGCTCATCCCTCCCGCATCACTCGCTGGACGTGCGGCGCCAGCGGGTCCTGTGCCGCTCGCCCGGACGCCTCCAGGCCGGAGAGCTCGGCCGTCAGCTCCGTCAGACGCTCGCCCATGGCGGCGTGGGCCGCGCCGATCGCCTCCTTGACGGCCTCGGCGAGCTGGACGTGGTCGAGGTCGCGCAGGCCGCGCCCGTCGATGCTCAGCCCGAGCAGGCGGCCGGCGCCGGAGACCCGGGCGCGTACGACCCCGCCGGCGTCGGCGCCCTCCAGGTGCTCCCGGGCCAGGTCGTCCATCCTGCTCGCGAGCGTGCCGGTCCAGTCGTTGATCTCCCGCAGCAGGCCCGCGAGGTCGCCTTCCCTGCCTTCGGCGAAGGCGTTGATCTCTTTCATTCGTTCTCCGTGGCCGGGACCCAGAGGTCCTGCACCCTGTCCGGGTCGTCGATGGTGGAGGCGAGGTTGAGGTCGCGCGGCCCCAGGTCCGGGTTGCCGGACTGGTAGAAGGCGCCCCTCAGGTCGTTGAGCCGCAGCTCCAGGCTGTTGAGGCTGCCTTCGTTGGCGAGGTAGATGTCGCCGAACTGCTTGACCAGGTTGCCGAGCGCACCCATGAAGACGCCGACCTGGGTCATGAGGGCGGCCCGTCCCACGGGGTGCGCGCTCAAGGAGGTCAGGGTTCTGAGGACCGGTGCCGAGGCGGCGTACAGGCCGAAGACCGACAGGTCGTACTCGAGCACCTCCTTGAACTGGCTGTGCATGGTGCTGCTCATGTCGTCGCTGACCTTGCCGAGCTGGCCGAACAGGCCGTTGACGTTGAACCTGATGTACTGCTGGAGCATCTCGGACGCATGGCCCTTCCAGTGCGGCGAGACGTTGTCGAAGTAGCCGCGCCACAGGTTCGACCTGTTGCCCTCCAGCGAGCCGGACATCTCCTTCCAGGTCTCCCGCCTGTCGTAGAACAGGAACGGGTTGCCGAGATTGAGCGTGGCCGCGACGTCCAGGCCGAGCGCCGCCACGCCCAGCCCGGACATCAGCATGGCCCCCCGGGTGCTCTGCCGGAGCGGGTTCAGCTGGGTGACCAGGCGTTTGTAGAAGCCCGGGTCGGTACGCGCGGCGGCGGGCGGCACCTGGACGGTCCTCGCGACGGTGCCGTTGGAGTTGGCTATGTGGAGCTGCTGCGTGGCCTGCGGGGCGGTGCCCTGACCGGGGATGATCAGCCTCGGCGGCTGGTTCGATGGAGTCGACATGCGTCCTTCTCAGTTGTCTCCGCCGGGGTTTTCCGCGTTCCGGTAGTTCTGTGCCGACCTGGTGATCTTGCCGCTGTCGGCGGCGAGGACGCCGTGCAGGATCCCCGCGCTGTCCCCCCAGGTGTCGGAGATGCGGTTGAACCGGCCGACGAACGCCAGGCCGACGATGGGGACACCGGCGAGGGGGGCCAGGTTCCAGCCCTCGAAGCGGGGGGTCCGGTCCCTGACGAGGCCGACGCCCTGAGCCGTGGCGCTCATGGCCCCGGCGAACGCGTCGAGGTAGCCGGCCTGGGTCTCGTACCCGGGAAGGTCCGACGAGCCGCCGGGGTTCTCACGCTCTCTGGAGGTGTTGGCGGGCTCGTTGGCGTTCGTGGGCGCCGTGGTGGGCCGCAACGAGGGCGGCAGGCACACGGGCGGCGGGCACTTCGGAGAGTGGGGGCACGGGCTGACCAGCGACGGGCTCGGCGTGGCTGTTCCGGACGGGCTCGTGGTGGGGGTCACCGATGGCGACGGGGTGGGGGTCCCCGATGGCGACGGGGTGGGGGTTCCCGATGGGGACGGGGTGGTGGTTACCGTCGGGGTGGGGGTTCCCGATGGGGACGGTGACGCCGACGGAGTCGGTTCGGGTGTCGTCGAGGCGCTCGGCGAATATGGAGTCGACACTCGATCTTTGTACACCGGCACAATCCCACCAAATGGGCCTTTAACCAGGTAGTACGCAATATAAGATCAGAATTAATGCATGCGTAACCTGATCTTTCCTGGCTTCAGTAGGGCCGGTAGCCGCCTCCCCTTTCCAGGGATGAGATGCCCGGATGGCCGCCGAGATCGCCGTAGCGGCTGTAGGTGTACAGGACGCCGGCGATGATGTTGTCCACCGGCTCCCGGATCTGGCCGTAACCGGGCAGGGCGTGCGCGTTGAAGGTGGGCGGGATGGTCTGCATCAGACCCTGGGACGGCACGCCGTTCTTGGCGTTGATGTCCCAGTTGTTGATCGCGTTGGGGTTGCCGCCGGACTCGTGGTAGATGACCGTCCAGATGCGCTGGATGTCCTTGGGGTCGTTCGGGTCCAGGTCGCTCACGTCCAGGCCCCGCCGCCTCATGATCGCGGCCATCTCGGGCGACTTGATGATCGTGAGAGCCTGCTTGATCCAGTCGACCACCTGGCCCTTGGGCGCCGGGGCGTTGCCGTACGACGACGGCGCGCCGGCACCCCCGCCACCACCGCCGCCCCCACCTCCGCCGCCGCCTCCGCCTCCCGCAAGGTCGGGGTGGAGGCCGCCGGGGCCGTCCGCCGAGGCGAGCCTGGTGGGGGAATAGCCGGTGATCTTCTGCCAGTCCACCTTGTGGTCCCCCGGCAGGAAGTCGGCGCCGCCGGGCTGCCGGATGCCCCTGAAGAAGCCGAACCCTTCCTCGCCGAGCTGACCGCTGAGCGCCGTCGTGGCGGTGGACAGGGCGTTCCCGGCTTCGGTGACGGCCTGGCCGGCGGTGGTGACCGGGTCGCCGAGCTTGTCCTTGACGTAGTCGTCGATCTCGGCCTGCGTGGCGTCGCGGTGGTCGCGCTTGTACTCGTTCTGCGCCGAGACCGCGGCGTCATGCAGCCCGCTGACCGTGGTGTAGGCCGATTCCAGCTTGGTGGCGGCGGTGTCGAGCGCGGTGGCGCAGGAGGAGAGGGCCCCGTTCAGGTCCTGGCCGGCCCGGGGGTAGGCCGCCATGTGGTCGGCGAAGGCGACGGCCGAGTCGCCCTGCCAGGCCTTGCCCACCTCGGTGACGCTCCTGGCGAGCTGGTTCGTGGAGGTGGAGACGTGCCCGCCGATCGACCGCAGGCCGGCGGCGATGTTCCTGATCGCCGCCGGGTCGCCGTCGACCTGGGTCTTCAGCGCCGCCAGGCTCTCGACGACGCTCATGCGCCGGATCCCGTTTCGGCGCCGCGGAAGTTGGCGGCGACCTGGCCGAGCGCGCGCTCGACGTTCGCCATGCGGTTGCGCCCCTCACCGAGCTCGGCCCTGACCGATTCCCAGACCGCGTCGATCTTGGCGGCCAGTTCGGTGGCGCCTTCGAGCTCCCCGAAGATGGCGGTCCCGGTGTCGCCCCGTGGCGGGGTGACGTCGGTGTTCACGAACGCGTCGTCGAAGTCGAGCATGTTCTTCACCCTGTGGGCCTGCCGCCCGCATTCCTCGAGTGCTTGGACGTGCACGTCCACGTAGCTCATGGGGCTCCCCGACCGTCTGTGAGAACGCGAAACGCGATCATGATTGACACCTTCACGGATGCTACGGCTGTTCCAGGTAAGCGGTCTGGATCAGACGCGCGCCGTACTTCCTGTCGACGTAGAAGCCGCGCCCCACGGGCAGCTGCTGCGGGCGTATGTTGCCGAAGAGCTGACCCTCGTCCCTGTTGCCCGACATGATCAGCGCCGGGCCGGCCATCTCCTTCATGCGCTGGACGGCCTGGTCGTACATGGCGCGGCTGGCGCCACCGCTCTGCCTGGCCAGCACGAGGTGCAGGCCGATGTCGCGGGCCTGCGGCAGCAGCTCGGTCAGCGGCGCCAGCGGGTTGTTCGAGGTGGCCACGAGGTCGTAGTCGTCCACGACGATGTACAGGTCCGAGCCCTGCCACCAGCTCCGGCTGCGCAGCTGCTCCGGCGTGAGGTCGGCCGGGGGCAGGCGCTTGAGCAGGGCCGAGCGGGCGTCCTGGATGAGCTCGGCGGCCGCGGTGCTGGAGGCGGCGTAGCCGATGCGGTGCTCGGTCACCGCCGTGTCCAGCAGCGAGCGCCGGTAGTCGATCACGATCATCATGGCCTCGCGCGGCGTCTTCCTCCGGACCACCCCCTCCATGATGAGCTTGAGCACGTTGGACTTGCCGCACTCGTTGTCGCCGAACACGATGAAGTGCGGGTCGGCGTCGAAGTCGATCATGACGGGTGAGAGGGAGTCCTCGTCGATGCCGATCGCGATGCGCTGCGGGCCCGTCTGGTCCTGTCCCGGCAGGGATGCCGCGGGCAGCAGCGCGGGCAGCAGGCGCACCGGCGGCGCCGAGGGTCCCTGCCAGGACTCTCGTACGATCTCCACCAGCGACCGCAGCCCCTCGGAGACGTCCTCGGAGGTGCGCTGGCCGTCGATCCGCGGCAGCGTCGTGAGGAAATGCATGCCGTCCCTGGTCAAGCCGCGCCCTGGCGCCCCTTCCGGCACCGCGAGCGACGCCTTCCTGCTGATCTCCGACTCGTACGCGTCGCCCAGCTTGAACTCGATCCTGGTGCCGAACAGGTCCCTGATGGCCGGCCGGAACTCCGACCACTTGTTCGTCGTGGTGACGACGTGGATGCCGTAGCCGAGCCCGCGCGCCGCCAGATCGGTGATCACGGCCTCCAGGCTCTCGAAGTCCTGCCTGATCGTCAGCCACCCGTCGATGACCAGGAACACGTCGCCCCAGCCGTCGCTCTGGATGCTGCCGTCGGCGACCATCCGCCGGTAGGTGGCCATGGACTCGATGCCGGCCTCGGCGAAGCCCCGCTCCCGCTGCCGCAGGATCCCGGAGACCTCGGCGACGGTCCTGCGTACCCGGTCGGCGTCCAGCCTGCTGGTGACGCCGCCCACGTGCGGCAGCCCCTCCAGCGCCGCCAGGCCGCCGCCGCCGAAGTCCAGGCAGTAGAACTGCACCTCGCGCGGTGTGTGGGTGAGCGCCATGCCGGCGATCAGCGTGCGCAGCACGTTGGTCTTGCCGCTCTGCGGCCCGCCGGCCACGCCGATGTGCCCGGCCGCCCCGGACAGATCCAGCCAGTACGGATCCCGCCGCTGCTCGAACGGCCGGTCGATGATCCCGATGACGGCGTGCAGCTTGCCCCTGCCGTCCCAGCCGGGCGTGGACAGGCCGAGCTCCGGCGTGACCGACAGCGGCGGCAGCAGGTGGGTGAGCGTGGGCGACTGGTCGAGCGGGGGCAGCCAGATGCGATGGGCCGCCGGGCCGTGTCCGGCCAGCCGCTGGACGACGATGTCGAGCAGGCTGTCCTGCTGGCCGCGCTCGTCCATCTCCACGGACGGGGTCTCTTTAGGCGGCTGCGGCACGACGGGCAGCGGCATGTAGGCCGAGCCGTACTCGACGACCTGGCGCAGGATGGTGTGGCCGTCGTCGGCGCCGCCGCGGCGGCCGTCGCCCTGGTAGGGGCCCGAGACGTAGGCGGCCTTGAACCTGGTCATGCCCGAGGTGTCGTACTTGAGGTAGGCGTTGCCGGGCGCCGAGGGCAGCTCGTACGCGTCGGCCACGCCCAGCACGACCCGGCTCTCCATCGCGGAGAACGTGCGCAGGCCGATCCGGTACGACAGGTGCGTGTCCAGGCCGCGCAGCCGCCCCTCCTCCAGCCGTTGCGAGGCCAGCAGCAGGTGCACGCCGAGCGAGCGGCCCAGGCGGCCGATCATCACGAACAGGTCGATGAACTCCGGCTTGGCCGTCAGCAGCTCGCTGAACTCGTCGAGCACCACGAACAGCGTCGGCAGCGGCGCCAGCTCCGCCCCCTGCTCCCTGGCCCGCTCGTAGTCGCGCAACGAGGCGAAGTTGCCCGCCGCGCGCAGCAGCTCCTGCCTGCGCACCATCTCGCCGTGCAGCGCGTCGTGCATGCGGTCGACCAGCGGCAGCTCGTCCTCCAGGTTGGTGATGACCGCGGAGACGTGGGCGAGCGAGTCCAGGCCCAGGAAGGTCGCGCCGCCCTTGAAGTCGACCAGGACGAAGTTGAGGATCTCCGGGGAATGCGTGACGGCCAGCCCCAGCACCAGCGTGCGCAGCAGCTCGCTCTTGCCGGAGCCGGTGGCCCCGATCACCAGCCCGTGCGGGCCCATGCCGCCCTGCGCCGACTCCTTGATGTCCAGCTCCACCACCCGGCCGTCGGCCCCGAGCCCGAGCGGCACGCGCAGTCTGTTGCGGCCGGCTCGCGGGCGCCAGGTGACCGTCGGGTCCAGGAGGGCCGGGTCGCCGACGCCCAGGAGCTCGGTCAGCGTGGTGTTGACCGCCAGCACGTCTTCGGCCTCGCCGCCGGAGGCCGCCGAGGCCCGCAGCGGCGCGAGCTGTCTGGCCAGGCCCTCCGCCCGCATGTAGTCGAGGCTGTCGGGGTCGCCGAACCGGGTCCGGTGCTCCTTGCCCGCATGGTCGATCTTCACCATGTGGAACCCGTCGGGGTGGACGTCCAGGCGCAACGTGAACTGCTCCGCCACGTCGGAGGTCGAGCCGGACAGGTCGATCACCGTCACGCCCTGGATGGCGTCGCCGCCGAGCTGGGAGTCGTGCGGCACGTGCCCGCCGTCCACGATGAGCACGTGGTACGGCAACGTGTCCGCCGCCGCTCCCGGCCGGAACCGGGCGCGTTCCTTGAGCTCGCCCCCGACCAGCCGGTCCAGCTCGGCCAGATTCTCCGCCATCAGCCGCACCTGCCCGGCCGCGTCCACCTCCTCGGGATGCAGCGCGTGCGGCAGCCACTTGACCCATTCCCAGTGGGGCATCCACTCCGCCCCGGCGCACACCATGATGCGCATGTCGTCGGGCGAGTGGAACACGGTCAGCTGGGCGATCATCGCGCGTAGCAGGTCGCGCACGGCGACCGGGTCGCCGTTCACCCGGATCCGGGCGAACGAGCCGAGCGCCACGGCGACGGGCAGCTCGGCGACCGTCGAATGGGCCCGGATGAACCTGCGCAGCGCGCCGGCCGACAGCGCGTCCAGGTCCTCGACGGGCTTGGAGTCCGGCGGGATGAGCTGGACGGCCAGCTTCTGGACGCCGGTGCCCAGGCGTACGGTCGCGAAGTCCTCGTCGCGGGGGCGCCGTTCCCACAGCCGGGGGCTCATGGCGATCCACCACAGGGCGTCGGGCTCGGGACCACTCCACTCCAGGGCCTCGCGTTGCTGGCGGGCCGCGCGCCTGGTCCGCTTGCGGATCTGGCTCAGGTATCGGAAGTAGTCGCGGCGGGCGCCGTTGAGCCGGTATTTCCGCTCGCCCGACTGGCGGCCCATCTGGCCCAGCGTCATGCCGATCATGGACAGCGCGAACAGGCCGCTGGCCACGTACATGATCGGGTTGGCGTTGCCGAAGGAGGTGAACATCAAGGCCATCGCGGCCGCCCCCGCTCCCATGGGGAGGTAGGTGAGGACCAGCGCGAAGCCCTGGCCCTGGACTTCGGGGATTTCGGGAGGCGACTCGATCAGAATTTCGCCACGCGGGGGCTTGGGGCCGGGGCGGCGTTCTGGGCGACGTACGACGACGATGCTCATCGAGACGTTCTTATCAGAAAAGACCAGATATGTTCTCTGTTGTCCGTGAACCACTGGTGGGACCGGAGAGTTGAGATGGGACAAATCGTTCAGGGGCCTCCACTCGGTCCGCCGGGTCCGCCGATGAGGCAGGGCCCGCCGCCCGGGTATCCCGGACCCCCTGGTCCGCCGCCTCAAGGGCCGTTCCAGCAGGGTGCCCTGGCGCAGGTTCCCATGCCGCTGCCGACCCAGTGCCACGTGACGATCGTCGGCCCGCGGCGCAGGGCCGACCTGGCGCTGCCCGCCGACGTCCCGCTGCCGAACGTGCTTCCCGGCCTGCTGCGCGCGCTGGGAGAGGTGGGCGGCGAGGCGGCGGCCGCTCCCGGGTGGGCGCTGCAGCGGCTGGGCGGGGCGCCGCTCGATCTGGGGCAGAGCCTCGGCGCGCTGGGCGTGCTCGACGGCGAGATCCTCTACCTCAGGCCCCGCGAGGCGATCATGCCGCCCGCGCACTATGACGACGTGGCGGACGTGGTCGCCGGCGGGGTGCGCGAGGGCGGCGTCTGGTCGGCCAAGCACACCAGGATCGTGGGCGCCGGCGGCGCGGTCGGACTGCTCGTCCTGGGCGGGTTCGGCCTGGCCATGTCCGGCATGTCAGGTCTTATCGTCACGATCGTGGCCGGGCTGCTGGCACTGCTGCTGGTCGTCACCGGCACGCTGCTGTCCAGGGCGGTCGGCGACTCGATGGCCGGGGCCCTGATCGGGCACGCGGCACTGCCGTACGGGTTCGTCGCAGGCCTGTTCGCCCCAGGCGGGACCCCGCTCGGGTTCGGCGTGCCGCACCTGCTGGCGGCGCTGGCCTGCACGGCGCTGGTGGCGGCGGTCGCCGGGGCGCTGATCTCCGACGGCGTCGCCGGCTTCCTCGGCACGGCCGTCGCCGCCACGGTCGCGGGGATCTGCTCCGCGGTCGTGATGGTGTGGCCGTTGCCGCCCGCCGGAGTGGCGGCGGTGGCCATCGCGGTGTTGCTGGCGTTCAGCCCGCTGATACCCACCTTGGCGTTCAAGCTCGCCAAGGTGCCGCTGCCGGCCATGCCGACGACCGCGGAGGAACTCCGCAGCGACAACCAGCGCCTGGACGCCGCGGCCATCCAGGAGCGCACCAGGGGCGCACAGCGCTACGCCACCGGCATGATCGCGGCGATCGGCCTGTCCGCGCTGGTCGCGCAGCTGCTGCTGGTGTTCGCCGACGGCTGGGTCCCGGTCGTCATGATGGTGTCGCTGTCGCTCACGCTCATCATGCGGGCCCGGGTCTTCCGCGGGCTCGGCCAGCGGATCTGGCTCATCGGTTCGGGCCTGGCGGGCTTCGCCATGCTCGCGCTGTCCCTGGTCGGCTCCGGTGAGCTCGTCGGGTCGCTGGCCGTGGCCATCGGGGTGCTGTGGCTGGCGCTGACGAGCGTGGGCATCGGGCTCTGGCTGGCGACGGGGAAACCCTCGCCGTTCTGGGGCCGCGCGGCCGACATCCTGGACGTCGTGCTGATCGTGCAGCTTTTCCCGCTCGCGCTGGGCGTGCTCGAGGTCTACACGTGGGTGCGCGGGCTGTCCGGTTGATCTGTTCAGAGAGGTAGTGGGATGCAGGAGTTCGGCGACTTCGCGAACATCGACATCGACAAGTTGCTGAAGGGCGCCGACGAGCAGATCGGGCTCTTGGAGCGGTTCCAGCGGGACGTGGGCTCGTACGTCGGCCACGCCCAGGACGAGAACGGCATGGTCACCGTGGAGTACGACCACCAGGGCGTACGGGAGCTGGAGCTGCATCCCAAGGCGATGCGCCTGGCCTCGGGCGAGCTGGCCGACCTGATCAAGACGGCCATCGCGGACGCCTCGGCGGACTTCCAGAAGCAGTTCAGCGCCGGCATGCGGGAGCTGTTCGGCGACGACGAGGATCCGATGAAGTACGTCAACGACCCCGACGCCGCGCTCAGCAAGCTCAAGGAGGCGGAGTCGCTCCACGAGCAGGCGTTCACGGACGTCATGGGCCAGCTCAATCAGATCCGCCGCCGGATGGACCTCTGACGTGGTCCGTCCACCGCCGCGGTTCGCCACCTGTCAGGGCATGGTAGGCCGTCCAGCAGGGCGTTCATCCAAAAGTCGCCGGGGCGCGACTGATCCGTAATCTGTGATTACTGGGAATTACGGGGCTATTGGTGGCTAACATGCAATTTGAGGTTGATCGCGGGGGTAGTCGGTTCCACTCAGGGGTGACCGCCCGCCGGAGCAGCAACGCCATACCGACTTGGAGGTCCAGGTGGCACTGTACGGGGCCAGCCCTACTCAGTTGACGAACGCGGCAGGCTACTGCCAGGAGACCGCCCAGTACATCGAGGGCATGCGGCAGCGGGTCGAGCAGATCAAGGCCGACCTCACCACTCAGGGCTGGAAGGGCGGCGCGTCCCAGAAGTTCGCCACGGCCCTCACGCAGTGGGACGGCGAGTTCAGGGGAGTCATCCAGATCCTCGAGGACATCTACGACCGGCTGAACATGGGCGCCGGCGTCTACCGGAACGCCGCCGACCAGAACATGGACATCGCCGGCGGCTTCGTCGGGGCCGGCGAGGCCGGTCGTATCGACTCCCTCATCAACGCCAACCGCTGAGCAGGACGGAGAACGCCATGACGATGCCCGACGACTACACCTACGTCCGGTTCGGCTCGATGGAGCAGGCCTACGAGCAGCTCCAGAAGATCGTCACCGAGCTCGACCGGGCCACCGACGACCTCTACGCCGACATCAAGAAGGAGCTCGGCGCGAGCTGGGAGGGCGAGGCCGAGACCTTCTTCGAGGACAAGCGCCGCCGGTGGAACGAGCACGAGAAGGCGATGGGCCAGCAGCTGTTCCAGGCCGCGTCGGCGGTCAACGTCGCCAAGGGCAACTACGAGAGCGCCGAACGGCGCAACATCAGCATCTGGACGGACTGACACGGGCTCGTTGATCCCCTCTCGGTCATCGCCGGACGCGGTGGCCGAGAGTTCTGCTGCTAGAGGTGAGGTATGACAAGCAGGGATGCGACGGACGGGGGCACCGATCCGCTGTCTGTCGATCCGAACCTGTTCGGTGACGGCCGCGAGAACTCACCGGTCGGCATACGGGCCATCGCACAGGAATTGAGGATCAACCTCGACGCCATGCTCGGCGGCGGCGAGCGGCCCAACGGGAACGTCAATCAGATCTCGACGGACGGCGAGCTCTCGGCCGCCCAGATCGGCCAGTGGGACGACGCGCAGGCCCTTGCCTCGACCGTCGGATCGAGCAACGCGGGCAGGAAGTTCGCCGAGGTCTACCAGAAGTTCATCGAGGCTTACCAGAGCGTGGTCGAGGCCGTGGAGGCCAGCGCGGACAACCACGACCGGGCTCGCCGGGCCAACGAGGGTGATGTCTGATGGGTGAGCGGGAGGTCGTCACCATCCTGTCCTTCGGCAACCTGCCGGAGGGCACCTGGGTCACGAAGACCAAGAGCGAGATCAAGGCGCTGCTCCAGAACACCGACCCCTTCTACATCGAGGGCACCGGGCAGACCTACCAGAACGCGGCGACCAAGATCGAGCAGGCCGTCACCGCTCTGGAGGAGCACGCGCCCAAGATCGCCGAGGTCTGGCAGGGTCCGGACGCCTCCCGGGCCCGCCACGCGCTCGAGATGCTGCACGCCTCCGGCAACGAGCTGTCCACCAAGCTGTCCATGATGGGCGGGGCGCTGCAGACGTACGCGGCCCACCTCAGGGAGACGCAGGGCAAGGTCGACGAAGAGGTGACGGTCCCGGCCGCCGGGTCCATGACCTCCTCCGAGGAGGAGCTCGTCAGGGAGGGCCTGGAGAACACCAAGGCCCAGCGCGCGCTCTATGAGCTCAACCAGAAGATCGTCAGCATCTACGACATCGAGGTGCCGCACAGCGTCTCCTACGAGCTCCCCGCGGTCAGCCTGCCCGCCGCCCCGGTGGACACGCAGGACCCGAAGTACCCCACGGGCTCCGGGACGCAGGGCCCCACCTTCCGCACGCCCCTGAGCGAGATCAGCGGCGGCTCCAACGGCGGTGGCTCGGGAGGATTCGGCACGACGAACACCGGCGGCGGCAGCACCGGTTCGCTTCCCGGCGGCTCCAACCCTGGGGGATCCGATCCCGGTGGCTCCAACCCGGGTGGTACCCACCCGGGCGGCTCCGACCCCGACACGCCCGGCTCGAACAACCCGGAGAACCCGCAGAACCCGGATGCCCCGGTCGATCCGGCGCCGGACGCGCCCACGACCGAGGATCCCGGGCAGGCGCAGAACCCTGTCACGGGAACCGGCGACGACGACACCGTGCCGCCGGTCATCGGCACTGACGACAAGACGACCATCGACGGCGCGAACGGCACGGATCCCCGCCAGACGGACATGGCGAGCTACCAGCCGACCACCGCCACGATCGCCTCTCCGGCCACGCCTCCCACCACCACGATCAGCCCGTCGTACGGTTACGCCCCCGCGCCCGTGGGCGGTTCGCCGGGCACCCCCGCGGTGATCGGCTCGCCGGGTATCGGCACCGGCCAAACCGCACTGACCTCGTCCGGCTCCCGCGGTGCCGGCGGGACGTCGGCCGGCGCGCCCTTCCTGCCGTTCATGGGCGGCGGGGCCGGAGGCGAGCACGGTGACCTGGAACGGAGCACGTACATGCCGGAAGACAAGAGCGCCTGGACAGTCGGCTGCGAGACAACGGACCCCGTGATCGGATGACGAACAACAGGTCGAATCCCTACGTGCCGGACTTCGGCAGCCAGGGATTCCAGATGTCGTCGGGCATCTCCTTCACCAAGGAGGAGCTGGATGCCGGCGCCGGCAAGATCAGCCCGGAGGTCGACCGCGTCGATGCTCTGGAGAGGCAGACCGGCGGCCTGGGCGTGCCCTGGCCGCACTTCGGCGTGATCGGCATGGGGATCCAGAGCGTCCACGGGGACGCGATCAACCAGCAGAAAGAGGCGCTGGCCAGGGCTCGCCGGGCGCTGGAGACCTGGATGCCGGCCCTCACGGCGGCCGATCGCAACTACCAGCAGGCCGACGACGACAGCGGTGACGGGCTGGGCGACCTCGGTGGCGCAGGCGATCTCGGTGGCGCGGGCGATCTCGGCGGCATGGGGAACCTCGGCGGTGCCGGGGATCTCGGCGGCCTGAAGCCGGACCTGCCCACCGGCGCGGGCGACATGCCCGACATGCCGGACACCGACCTGCCCGGGCCCCCCGACGGCACGCTGCCTGACGGCACGCTCCCCGACGGCACCCTTCCCGACGGGACGCTGCCGGACGGCACGCTGCCCGGCGGCGAGCTCCCGGGGGCGGGGAACCTGCCCGGCACCGACCTGCCCCAGCAGAACCTGCCGACCACCGATCCAGCGGACATGAGAGTCCCCAGCATCGACTCGGCGCTCAACCCGGCCAAGACCGACCTGTCGTCCTACCAGCCCACGACGCCGCAGCTGCCGGGCAACCTGCCGTCCGCGGACCCCTCCGGCCTGGGCACCCGTACGGGACCTGGCTCCATCGGGGGATCCGGCGCCGGGCTGGGAGCGGGGATCGGCCCGAACGCCGGCATCGCGGGCGTCGGCGCGGGGCTGCGCGGGGCGGGCACGCCGGGCGTGCCGATGATGCCGATGATGCCGATGGGCGGTGCGGGCGGAGCGGGCGACCAGGAACGCGACCGGGACAAGACCGTCGGGCTCTCCGAGGACGAGGGCGTCTGGGGCGGCGATGAGGACATCGCACCCCAGGTGATCGGACAGGAGGACCTGTGAGCATCTACAAGGAAACCTACATGGCGGCCGCGAGCACGGCCTTGGTCGCGGCCGGCATGATCTGGAGACCGTGGGGCTTCTACGTCGCCGCCACCATCGGCACCATGATCTCCGATCCCGAGGGCATGACGGAATCGGCTGCGGGCTGGCGGACGGAAGAGCTCGTGACGCTGGGCGCGCAGCTCGACGCGCTGAAGACCCAGCTCAAGGATCAGGGGACGTGGGAAGGAAGCGCGTTCGACGCCTTCGAGAGCGTCCATACGAGCTTCAAGAACTCGATCGACGATCTCAATGCGGCCAGGGACGACACCGGCCAGGCGGTCGACTCGGCGGCCGGCTTCTACCGTGTCGGCGCCATCGTCTGCTCGGCCGTCGCCCTCGCCATGCTGGGGTGGGGGATCGCGAAGATGGCCATGAGGTTCAACCCGGCCACCGCTGTCGCCGCGGAGACCACGGACGCCGCCGTGGGCAATGCCGCCACCTCCACGATCAGAACTGTGGCCAAGAGGCACCTCATGGTGGCCGGCGGCATGGCCGCGGTCCTGGCCGTCGTCGTGCAGCAGTCCAAGATGACCGGCAAGATCTTCCCCACGCTCGAGGCGATGCCGACCCAGATGTCCACCATGCAGAACGGCGGCTCGACCCCGTTCACCAACGACGGCATGACCTACGACGAGGACATGGCCACCCTCACCCCGCAGATCGACGAAACCATGACGCAGGGCGGCGGCTTCCAGATCTAGGCGGCGTCACTGCGCCGGCTGGATCGCCTGGACCTCCTGCACGGGTGTCCTGGCGGCCGCCGGGTCCAGAGCGGGGCCGTCAGGGATCAGCCGCAGCAGGTGGGCGGGCACCGGTGCGACGTCCGTCGCCTCGTACCCCAGCTTGCCTATCGCGTCCGCCGAGGTCAGCCGGAACCTCCTGCCCTGGTCCGTGATGAGCGAGAACTGCTGCACCGCCGACAGTTGCCCGTCGCCCGGCAGGGTGCCGGCCAGCACCGCGCTGCCCGGCGGGAGCAGGACCTGGTCGACCTTGTCCGCGCCGGCGCGCACCGTCGGCGCCGGGATGCGGATCTTGCTGCCGGTGGTCAGCACGGCCCTGGTCGAGCCCTTCCCGGTGTTCGCGTACACCGCGCAGAGCGGGGCCGACACGCCGGGCGCGCGGAAACGCGGCATGGTGGCCGGCAGGCCGTTGTTCAGCATGGTGCGCGCGGACGCCTTCATCGCGTTGGCGCTCGCCGCGTCGATCGGCGTCTCGCGGACCGGGCTCCTGCCGTAGGCCGCCTTGCTGGCCGGGTCCTGGAGCAGGAGCATCGCCTGGGTGTGGCTGATCGGCGCCAGGCCGTCGGCCAGCAGGACGTACCAGCGCTCGTTCGAGCCCGCCACGGACGCCACCTTGTACACGTGCCCGACCCTGGCCGCCTTCCCGCCGGGGCCGGCCGCCTTCCTGCCGTGCTGCGGGACCTTGGGAGCCGCGAAGTCGACGCCCGCGGGGATGGCGTTGATCCACGAGGTGGGCACGCGACGTGGCGTCTGGTCGCTGAGCCGGCTCACGTTCGCCGCCCGGAGGCGCTGGTTGGCCCAGAGCACCCAGCTCTGCTGCCCGTCGCTGACGAGCAGCGCCTCGCCGCCCACGGGCGTCCCGCCGATCTCGGTCCCGGCCACGAGGGTCACGAACGGCTTGGGCAGGCCGGAGGCATCGGCCCCCTCGGTCACGCACGCCGACCACGGGGCCTTGACCAGCCGATCCCGCTTGGGCAACGAGTCCGGCGCCCCCTGGATGCCCACCTTCCGGCCACGGGCGAAGCCGGCCAGCGACTCCGCGGACACCGTTCTGACCTGGATGTCGGCGCTGTCGAGCATCAGGCGTGCGGAAACGTAGTTCGCCACCGGCTGGAGCTGGCCGGTCTGCTGGTTGTAGACGTACGAGGCCCCGGTCTCCTCCTCGATGAGCAGTTGACCGGCCGCGGTCAGCTTGGTGGCGTTCCCCGGGCTGAGCAGCCCCCAGATCCCGAACCCGGCGACGATCAGGATCGCGATCAGCAGGCCCGCGAACGTCGCCACGTTCTGCCGTCGCATGGGGGATTCCGGCACATCCGGCTCCCCCTGCACCAGAGCCATCCCCAGGCGCTGCGCCATCAAGCGCTGTGCCTGATAAAGGTCCTTCTGGGTCTGCATATTGCCTAATGTTACGCATGTTGACTATGTGTTTTCTGTACGGCAAAGAAACATCCGAGTAAGCTGCTTGATCGAGTGCCAAGGGGGAGGCTCGTGGGAGAGACACAACCGCCCGGCGACTGGCCAGGGCTTGAACCCGAACGCGACGGCGTGACGTACGACGCCCAGAAGATCTCGAACATCGCCGGAGAGCTGCGCGAGGTGATGAAGCCCATCAGCGGTGAGGGCCGTACCCAGCGCCAGGGCTCGATCAACGACCTCAGCGTTTACGGCGACCTCTCCGACGTGCGTCGCCACCTGCTGAGCATCGACAACTGGCAGGGTGGCGCCGCCTTCGCCGCCACGCTGGTACAGAGCTACCAGGAGTTCATCACCGTCTACGAGGACGTCCTGGAGAACTTCGCCACCGCGATCACCCTGGTGGAAGCCGGGGCCGGCACCTATCAGGTGACCAACGCCGCCAACGAGGGCGAGGTCTGATCGGCGTGGGAGAGAACAAGCGCGAGATCCACCTGCTGAAGCCCGCCTGCATGCCCTGGACCGTCGAGACGAGCGGCCGGAGCGTCGAGGAGGTCGTCACCTTCATCAACGGCTTCGACGAGACGCGCATCGAGCAGGCGGCCACCGCCTACAACGACGCCCACACGGCGGTCACCACCGCCAAGAACGGGCTGGAGGCGCAGGCCCGCAAGCTCGCCGAGGTCTGGGAGGGCCCTGCCTCGGTCGAGGCCCAGCAAGCGCTCGGGATCCTCTATGTGACGCTGGGCGAGCTGGCCGACAAGCTGAAGAAGATGGCCGAACCCATCTCGGCCCTCGCGACGGTGGTGAGCAAGCACAAGTCGTTCGTCAATGACGGCTGGAAGGGGATCATGCCCACCTGGGCCAACCAGGGTGGACTGACCGGCGGCAGCTGGAACGACAGCATCGCGGACCTCTACAGCGTCTACACCGGCGTCTACGGGGGCGACAGCGCCACCGGGGACTGGGGGTCCCAGGACGAGCTGGCGGGGCTCCACCTGAAGACGTTCGGCGACGACCTCTCGCACGTCCACATCATGATCCCGGACACGGTGGAGAAGGTGCTCCGGGACATCCGCCCCCCGCAGATGCCGCAAGAAGACCCCGACCCGATCGACTACTCCCAGTTCGGCAACCGTGACACGGGCGGCCTGACCCCCGCCTCGTACGGAAACACCGATATGTCCGGAATGCCGACCGGAGGTCCGGGCACCGGAGGACCCACCTTCGGCGCCCTGGATCCGTCGACCGATCCCTCGACACCGAACACTCCCGGCTATCCCGGGACGAATCCGCCCGGCTACCCCCCGACCGACTCCCCGACCGGGCCTGACTCGAACGGCCAGAACCCGGATGGCCAGAATCCGAACGGCCAGAATCCCGGCGGTCAGTACCCGAACGGCCAGTACCCGAACGGCCAGTACCCGAACGGCCAGAATCCCGGCTCGGGAACGAACACCAACTTGCAGGACTACCGGCCCACGACGGCATCCACGGTTCCCACCGGGACCGTCCCCACCACGAACAGCTACGGCAGCCCCACCTCGTCGTACGGGCCCGGCACGTCCGGGGGCGTGTACGGCGGCGGGGGCGGAGTGATGCCGGCCGGAGGCGCGCCGGGCGTCGGCGCCACGCGCGCCGGCGGCACGGGCATGCCCTTCCTGCCGATGGGCGGGATGGGCGGCGCCGGAGCGGGCCAGGAATCCCAGGACCGGGAATCGAGCACCTGGCTCCACGAGGACGACGACGTGTGGGGCGGCGACTCGGACTCGGTGGTGAACGACCGGATCGGCTGACACGCCGTGCCGTCCGTTCGCGTGTTGCCCGACCGCGCTGCCCGACCGCGTGCTGCTCGACCACGGCCAGGAACCGTCCTGAGGTTCCTGGCCGTGTGCCGGGCTCCTCAGCCGCTGTCGGGCAGGGCGGCCTGGACGGGCGTGATGGTGCCGGTCGTCACGAGGAAGCCGCGCCCGGCCGGCCCGCCCACGGTCCCGCGCGGGAGCCGGATCGTGAAGAGGTCGCCGTCCGTCTGCCCCTGCACCGCGAGCAGCAGCCCGGTACGGGCCTTGCGCGCCTCCGCCACGAACCCGCGGTAGGCCACGGCCAGGTCTCCCGTCGCGCCCGCGACGAGCAGCCCGTGGTCGCCGTCGCGGCCCGACCGGAGCACCTCCTCCAGCGCGGTCCCCAGCGGCCCGTCGGGGTTGACCAGCTCGGCGTCGTCCACCAGCACGACGTAGTGGTGCAGGTCCGCCACCAGCTCCGGCAGGTTCGCGGCGTCGGCGTCCAGCACGGCCAGCAGCCCGTCGAGATCCCGCAGCGGGCTGCGCCGGGGGGTGACGGCGATGACCGGCGTACCCCGGGTGATCAGCGACTGGGCGGCCGTCATCAGCACCGACGAGCGGCCGGAGCGGGACGGCCCGGCGATCACCGCGCCCGGACCGTGGGCCTGCAGGTCGAGCCCGAGCGGGGCGAGCGCGTCGCCGCCCGCGCCGACCAGCGCCCACAGCGGCGACGGCGGGCTGAAGTCCGGGTCGAGGGCCAGCGTCTGGGACGTGGTGATGCGCATGGGCAGCGCGTCCACCCGCAGCGGCGGCGCCCCCGCCCGGCGCCGGGCGCCGTTTCCCGTCCCCGCGGCGTGCGCGGGCCCGGACCGCCCACCCGGACCGCCTCCGGCACGGGAGCCGCGAGCGGGTTCGGACGCGGGTGCCGTGGCGGCGCGGGCCAGGGCCTGGAGCGCCGCCACCTGCGCCGGGCCGGCCGGGTCGTCGGCCAGCAGCGCGATGTGGTGCTCCACGATGCCGTGCTCGCCCATCGACAGGGCCCGGCCGGGCGGCATGACGGAGGGCAGGCCCTTGAGCGGGAAGCCCGCCAGGCCGTAGTCGGAGGAGTCGGACAGGCGCAGGAGCAGGCGGTCGTCGAAGACCGTCGAGACCTGGCCGAGCAGCCCGGACCGGTCGCCGGTGACCACGGCCCTGAACCCGACCGCCGCGCCCTCCCGCAGCAGCTGGAGCAGCGCCTCGATCAGCCGCCCGTAGTCGTAGCCCTCGAACGCGGCCACGAAGCCCTCCCAGCGGTCGAGCATGAACACCATCCAGGGCAGCCGATGGCCCGCCTGCCGGTATTCGGCCAGCGACGCGTGCCCGGCCTCGGCCAGGAGTTGCTGGCGGCGGCCCACCTCGGCGCGCAGCCGCGTCAGCAGCCGCTCCACCCGGTCGAGCTGGTCGCGGGTGACCACGGCGCCGCAGTGCGGCATGGCCACCAGCGGCAGCAGCGCGCCCGAGCCGCAGTCGACCGCGTGCAGGTGCACGTCATCGGGGGAGGCGTACGCGGCGATGGCGCCCGCGATCGTGCGCAGCGCCGTCGACCTGCCGCTGCGCGCGGCCCCGGCGATCAGCAGGTGCCCGCCGTGGGCCACGTCGAGCGCCAGCGGGTGCCGGTCCTGCGCCCACGGCCGGTCGGTGATCCCGAACTGCAGCGGTGGCACCTCGGCGAACGCCTCCGCCCCGCCGCCCGCGTCCGCGCCGTTGAGTGAGTGGGGTGCGGCGAGCACACCTGCGGCCCCGCGGCTGTCCGAGGGCCCGTTCCCCCCGCCGGGGAGGTCCAGGACGAGGCGGGTGGGCAGGGGGTCCAGCCACGGGCTGGGCTGGACGGGCACCCCGGCCAGGCGGGCGGCCTCGATCAGGGCGTCGGCGGCGAGGGTGAGGTCCGTGGTCGTGGAGTCCTCCTCCTCGGGCCGCGGGGGCGGTGGCAGCGCCTTCCCGAGGGCGCGCCAGTCCACGTCCAGCACCCGTACCTCACCGCCCGGCACGGAGGCGACACCGGACGCGGCGGGGCTGCGGCCGCCGACCCTGGCCGTCTGGACGGCCACCGCGGCCCCCACCCCCGAGCGCACGTAACAGCGGCCGGGCGTGGACTTGGAGATGTGCGCGGCGTCCGGCAGGTCGATGACGTCGGCCGACTCGGCGGGCTCGGTCACCCGCAGCGCGATCCGCAGCGAGGTGTTGGCCTGGATGTCGGCCGTCACCACGCCGGCGGGCCGCTGCGTCGCCAGGATCAGATGGATCCCCAGCGACCGGCCCCTGCGCGCGATGTCCACCAGCCCGGTCACGAAGTCCGGCAGCTCGGCCACCAGGGCGGCGAACTCGTCGATGATCAGCACCAGGCGCGGCAGCCCCGGCCCCGCGTAGTCCTCGATGTCCTTGGCCCCGGCCGCCGCCAGCAGCCGCTCCCGCCGCCGGATCTCGGCCGCCAGCGAGTCGAGGGCCCGCTGCGTCAGGTGGCCGTCCAGGTCGCTGACCATGCCGACCGTGTGCGGCAGGCGTACGCACTCCTTGAACGCGGCGCCGCCCTTGTAGTCGATCAGCACGAACGTGAGCTGGTCGGGCCGGTTGGCCACCGCCAGCGAGCAGATCAGCGTCTGCAGCAGCTCCGACTTGCCCGCGCCGGTGGTGCCGGCGACGAGCCCGTGGGGGCCGTCGAGCCTGAGGTCCACCGAGAACGGGCCGTCCGGGCCGACGCCGATGAGCGCCTTGGTGCTGCCCTGGTCGCCCCACTGGGCGGCCAGCTCCTTGCCGGAGGGGACGGGCATGCCCATCAGGTCGAGGAGGCGTACCGCGTCGGGGAGGTTGCCGCCGGGGTCGTCCCTGCTCACGTCGCGGATCGGGGACAGCGCCCGGGCCAGGCGGTCGCACCAGGGGGCGGACACGAGGTCGGCCAGGACCGGGCCGATGACGTCGAGGCCGCCGCCGCGCAGGCGGACGAGGCCGTCGGTGCCGCACGCGGCCACGGTCTGGCACTCCTCGGGCAGCAGGCGCTGGTCGTCGTCGATGGCCAGCGTGTACACGCCGGAGCGCGGGCCCTGGCGCAGCACCTGAGGCATGTTGGGCAGGCCGCGCAGGACCTGGGCGCCGTCGAGGATCACCAGCACGTCGTAGGGGCGCACGTCGTAGGAGGAGAACGTGGGCTTCTCCGGCCCGCCGAGGTCGTCCCAGCCGGTGGGGATCTTGCCCAGCTCGGGGATGGCGGTGTTCTGGCGCTCGTCGATGAGGGCGGCCAGCTCCGCGACCCGGCGGGCGGCCGAGTCGGGGTCGGTGCCCACCAGCGCCACGCACTCCTCGCCCGCCCGGGGCGCGCAGTGCGGCAACCAGCGCAGCCAGCCCCAGCGCCGCTCGGCATCGGCGTGCGCGGACACCACCACGATGGCCAGGTCACGCGGGCTGTGCAGGGTGGCGGCCTGGGCGACCAGCCAGCCGGCCAGGCTGGTCGCGGATGAGCGCGGCCCCGTCACGCCGGCCACCCCCAGCCGCCGCATGGGCAGCGCCACCGGCACCGAGCGGCAGATCGGCGGGTCGATGGGCCCGCCCTGCTCCTCCGACAGGTCCAGGTCGGCGGGCAGGTCGGCGAGCCCGACGCGCAGCCTGAGCGCGTCGGAGTCGTGGATCCGGCGCTCCCACAGCCGCCTGCGCGGCCCCGTGGCCGTCAGCAGCACCTGCGCCGGGTCGGGCGCGTCGGACCTGCGGGCGGCCTCGTCGGCGGCCCGGGCCCGCTCCACGGCCTCGTCGTACGCCCTGACCTGCTCCTCGTACTCCTTGAGCGCCTTCTTGTGCTGCTTCTTGCCGTGCCGCCGGTCGCTCCACCACTGGCCGATCATGATGACCGGCGTCATGAGGGCGACGAGCAGGTAGTACCACTGCTTGAGGGCGATCGCCAGGGTCAGCCCGAGCACGGCCGGCAGGCAGGCGGCCAGCAGTTGCAGGCGCAACCCCTCGTTCCGGCCCGGCTCCTTGGGCTTGACGAACTTGCGCTGGGGCTCGGGCCGCAGCAGCCGGGGCGGGCGGTTGTAGGCGACGCCGCCCTCGGTCCGCGGTGCCAGGTGCGCGTCCCTCGGCTCGATGGAGGTCAGCACGAACACCGAGGACCCGCAGGTCAGCACGGCCTGGTCGGGCCATTCCACCGGCTCGGTGAGCGGTCGCCCGTCGAGCTCGGGCACCTCGTCGTAGCCGGCCGCGTGCTCGGCGGCCTCGCGCTCGGCCGTACGCGCGGTGAGCTCGGCCACCTCCTCGGCCCAGCGCCCCTTGAGCTTGATCCTGGGCGCCTCGCCGCGCGGGCGCCACGCCCGCTCAACGGTGATCGCCTCCGGCGTCACGCGTACGGTCACCGCCTCCGGAGCCAGCGCCGGGTCGTCGGCCGCCATCGCGCACATCGGGTCGGAGCCGATGACGTGCACGCCCAGCCCCAGCCGGTGCACCGCCCCGGCCGCCGGCCCGCCCACCACGCGCACCTCGGCGACCCCGCCGGGCTCCTCGACGACGGTGGCGCGGGCGAGGTGGGGGTCGAGCGTGACCTTGTCGCCGTCGCGCAGCACGGCGGCGGCCAGGGCGCGCGGGTCGAGCGGCCGGCCGTCCCGCCACAGGACCGGCGGCCCCATGTCGGAGCGCTCCGGCCGGCGTGGCCTGGGGACGTGCGCGCCGACGCCGCCGGACGCCGTCATGCCGTAGGGCGCCCGGGCCTTGGGCAGCCGGACCACCTCCGCCAGTGGCCCCTGATCGCTGAGCGCCTCGCTCAGCCTCGCCACCGTGGCGCCGTCGTCGCCGTCGATCACGACGTCACGATCGCCCTGCCCGCCGATCACGGTGAGCATGATCCGCATGGTGCCGTCTCCTCGGTCGACTTCGGGCGCAAAGGTAGCGTCCGGAACGTGGCCTGGCGCGCCGGTTGACGGCAATGGCATGGCCGACGGGATGAAGGGGGCAGATTCCCCAAAGAATGTGATTGGAGTGCCTGAAGTTATTGAAGTGGCGACTAGCCCGAAAAATCATCACTCGTCAACTTGATAGAAACAATAGGCATCGATTATTTCGGCTTGACATCATGTCACCTGCGAAACAAGCATGGGTCCCCGAATTCCGCCTACAGGCTCGGACCGAGCGCCACATAATGGCGTGAATTCCGCAATTCACTTCGGGAGCCCCCCACCCATGAGGACCAGTGAAAAGCCTGCCGCCAACGCGGCGGCGGGGTTGTCCGGCCCGGCCTCGCGCAAGCTCCCCGTGCCACCCAGGGAACGCAAGCCCGCGCTGGCCGCGCTGGCCGTCCTGCTCATCCTCGGCGGCGCGCTGGCCACGACCCTGCTCGTCCTGCGCAGCGGCGACCGCATCTCCGCGATCCGCGTCACCCAGCAGATCGGCGCAGGTCAGAAGTTCACCCAGCAGGCGATCGAGGAAGTGAAGATCGCCGACACGGGCGTCGAGTTCGTCTCCTGGTCGCAGCGGGCGCAGGTGCTCGAAAGCTTCGCAACCGTCACCCTCCTCCCCGGCACCCTCCTGACCAACCAGATGGGCGTGCGGGCCAGCAGCGAGCTGGGGCCGGGAAAGGCCACGGTCGGGCTCGCGCTCAAGCCGGGGCAAATGCCGGCGGGCGTGCAGGAGGGCGACCGGGTGCAGGTGATATTCGTACCGAGCCGGTCGAGTCAGGGAGAAAGCCGCGTACTCGCCGCGAAAGCGCTGGTCTTCGCCGTGGGTGACAGGTCGAGAACGGGAAATTCCGGCCAGATCACCGTGGTCGTCGATTCGGCGGCGGCGCCGGAAATAGTGGCCTCCGCTTCCAGCGGGGAGATCGCGGTGGCCGAGCTGCCGGGGGAACGCTGACGTGGCGCTGATCGTCCTGGCCGCCGACAAGGGCGCGCCGGGGGTGACCACCGCCGCCACGGCCCTGGCGGCGGTCTGGCCGCGTCCGGTGCTGCTGGCCGAATGCGACCCGGCGGGCGGCGACCTCGCCTACCGGCTGCCCGCGGCCGGCGGCGGGGTGCTGAACCCCGGCCGCGGCCTGCTCACGCTGGGCGCCACCGCGCGCCGCGGGCTCGAACCGGCGCAGATCCACCAGCACACGCAGAAGATCATCGGCGGCCTCGACGTGCTGGCCGGGCTCACGCACGGCGAGCAGGCGGCCGGGCTCACCTGGATGTGGGGCCCGCTGGGCAGGGTGCTGGCCGCCATCCCGAACGCCGACGTGATCGCCGACTGCGGCCGCCTGGGCGCACACCCGCAGATCGGTGACCTGATCGCCGAGGCCGAGCAGGTCGTGCTGCTCACCAGGGCCACCCTCGACCACGTGGCCCACCTGCGCGAGCGCCTGCAGATCACCAAGGCACACGGCGTGGTCGTGATCGCCGACCCGCGCAACTACCGGGGCTCGATCGAGGACGTACGCAGGATCGTCGGCCCTAGCGTCCAGTTCGTGCACGGCCTGGCGTACGACCCCAAGGGCGCCGAGCTCCTGCGCGGCCAGTGGGGCGGCCGCCTCGACCGATCGCTCCTCATCCGTACGGCCAGGGACCTGGCGGCGAGGCTGGTGAGCCACCGATGATCGACCACTCTCTCGTCAAGCGCTTCCGCCAGGAGGTCGGCGACCGCCTGGCCCATCAGCGCCGGCTCGACCAGGCCAACGGCCTGCCCCCGATGAGCGGGGAGGACGAGCGCCAGTTCGCCAGGGCGCTGATCTCCCAGGTGCTGGAGGAGCACGCCCGCAGCGAGATCGGCCTCGGCCGCACCCCGCCCACCGTGGAGGAGGAGGAGGCGCTCGCGGCGGGCATCCACGCGGCGCTGTTCGGGGTGGGCCGGCTGCAGCCGCTGCTCGACGACGCCCAGGTCGAGAACATCGACATCAACGGCTGCGACAAGGTGTTCGTCAGCTACGCCGACGGCCAGGAGCTCATGCAGGACCCGGTCGCCGACTCCGACGACGAGCTGATCGAGCTGATCCAGATCCTGGCCGCGTACTCGGGGTTGTCGAGCAGGCCGTTCGACACCGCCAACCCCCAGCTCGACCTGCGCCTGCCGGACGGCTCCCGGCTGAGCGCGGTCATGGACGTCACGGTCCGGCCGGCCGTCTCGATCCGCCGCGCCCGCCTGGGCAAGGTGTTCATGTCCGATCTCGTAGGCAACGGCACGATAAGTCCGGACGTCGGGCGCTTCCTGGCCGCCGCCGTCGCCGCCCGCAAGAACATCATGATCGCCGGCTCCACCAACGCCGGGAAGACCACCCTGCTGCGCGCCCTGGCCAACGAGATCCCGCCCAACGAGCGCCTCATCACCGTCGAGCGCGCGCTGGAGCTCGGCCTCGACCAGTTCCCCGAGCTCCACCCCAACGTGGTCGCCTTCGAGCAGCGGCTGCCCAACTCCGAGGGCCAGGGCGAGATCTCCATGGCCGAGCTCGTCAGGCGCTCGCTCCGGATGAACCCCAGCCGCGTCATCGTCGGCGAGGTCCTCGGCGACGAGATCGTCACCATGCTCAACGCGATGACGCAGGGCAACGACGGCTCCCTGTCGACCATCCACGCCAACTCCAGCATGGAGGTCTTCAACCGCATCGCCACCTACGCCCTGCAGGCCAGCGAGCGCCTGCCCATCGACGCCACCCACATGCTCATCGCGGGCGCCATCGACTTCGTGGTCTTCATCGAGAAGCGCAACGACTATCACGTCGGCGGCACCCTGCGCCGCTACGTCTCCAGCATCCGCGAGGTCAACGGCTGCGACGGCCGCGTCCTGTCCAGCGAGGTGTTCGTGCCCGGTCCCGACGGCACCGCCCTCCCGCACGCGCCGGTCTCCTGCCTGGAGGAGCTCGCCGCCCACGGCTACACCCCGGGGGGCTGGTAGCGATGCCGTTCACGTTCGACCCGCTGGCGCTGCTGTCCGGCGCGGTGGCGGGGGGCGGCCTGTTCCTGCTCGTCCTCTCCCTGTACGGCCTGCGCCCCCGCCCGACCCGGCCCAGACGCCACCTGATCAAGATGCTGACCACCCGCGCCGCGGTGGCCGCCGTGGCCGCCACCATGGTCCTGATCATCACCGGCTGGCCGGTCGTGGCGGTCGGCACGGTGCTGCTCGTGTTCGCCTGGCGCGGCCTGGCGGGCGGCGCCGCCGAGGAGCGCGCCGCCATGCACCGCCTGGAAGGGCTGGCCGCCTGGACGGAGTCGCTGCGCGACACGATCGCCGGCGCCGCCGGGCTCGAACAGGCCATCCCGTCGTCGATCAGGGCCGCCGCGCCCACGCTCAGGCCGCACCTGCGGGCCATGATCGACCGGCTGCACACCAGGATGGCACTGCCGGAGGCGCTCGCCCGCTTCGCCGACGAGCTCGACGACCCCTCGGCCGACCTCGTGGTGGCCGCGCTCATCCTCAACTCCAAGCTGCGCGGCCCCGGCCTGCGCGACGTGCTGGGCGCGCTGGCCGTCTCGGCCCGCGAGGAGCTCGACATGCGCCGCCGCGTCGAGGCCGAGCGCCGCTCCACCAGGCGCAGCGTGCAGATCGTGGTGATCACCGCGCTCGTCTTCGCCGGGATCCTCGTGCTGTTCAACCCCTCCTACGTCGCCGAGTACGAGGGCTTCCTCGGCCAGGCCGTGCTGGTGGTCGTGGCGGGGCTGTTCGGGGCCGGGTTCGCCTGGATGCGGCGGCTGGCCAGGTTCGACAAGCCCACGCGGCTGCTCATGGGAGGAGGCGGCGGCAATGGCTGAGGTCGTGCCGGTCCCGGCGAGAGGACGCGGCGATGGTTGAGGGCGCGCTGGCCGGCGCCGTGCTCGGGCTCGGCCTGTTCGTACTGCTGCGGGCGCTCTTCCCGGCGCGCCCCGGGCTGGTGGCGCGGCTGCTCGCGCTCGACGCCGTACGCGAGGACGCGGGCGCCCCCCGCATCCAGCTCGTGCTGCCCGACGAGGAGGTCAGCGCGTTCCGCCGCGGTCTCGGCGCCCGGCTGGCCCGCCTGTACGGCGCCCGCGGCTGGGAGGCCAGGTCGGTCAAGGCGGACCTGGCCCTGGTCGGCCGCTCGTTCGAGGCGTTCCTGGCCACCAAGGTGCTGCTGGCGGCCAGCGGCCTGCTCGCCTTCCCGCTGCTGCTCGCCTGGCTGGTGCTCATGGAGTGGGGCACCTCCCTGGCCATCCCGTTCTGGGCCGCCGTGCTCGTGGCCATCGTCTTCTTCTTCCTGCCGGACCTGCAGGTGAAGAAGGACGCCGCGGCCAAGCGGCGCGACTTCCGCCACGTCGTCGGCGCCTTCCTCGACCTGGTCTCCATGAACCTGGCCGGCGGCCGGGGCGTGCCCGAGGCCCTGATGATGGCCGTCTCGGTCAGCGGCGAGCAGCCCAACTGGGCGATGGGCCGCATCCGCGACGCCCTGAGAGGCGCCCGGATCGTCGGCATCACGCCGTGGCAGGCGCTCGGCCAGCTCGGCGAGGAGATCAACGTCGACGAGTTGCGCGACCTGTCCGCCGCGCTCGGCCTGGTGGCGGACGACGGCGCGAAGGTACGCGCCTCGCTCACCGCCAGGGCCGCCACGCTGCGCCGCCGCGAGCTGGCCGAGATCGAGGGCCGGGCGGGCGAGCGTTCCCAGTCGATGCTGGTGGCCCAGCTCCTGCTCTGCGCCGGTTTCGTGATTTTTCTCAGTTTTCCCGCCGCTATGAAGATGTTGGGGGTCTGATGAACCATCCCTGGATCGTTTACCTCACCGCGTACCTGGGCGACCGCGTGCACCGTGCCCGCACGGCACCCACCCGGGGCGCCTCCGCCGTCGAATGGGTGATCATCACCGCCATCATCGCCGGTGTCGCCCTGGGTCTGGCCACCTTGATCAAAACCCTGGTCGAGCAGCAGCAGAGCAACCTCCAGGACACCTTCGGGGGTGGCGGTGGCGGTGGCGGTGGCGGCGACGGCGGTGGTGGCACTCCGTGAGAGTCCGGCCGCGACGGGACGAGCGCGGCGTGACGGTGATCGAGCTGGCCCTGCTCATGCCGGTCATCCTCGCGACCGTGCTGCTCATCGTGCAGGTCGCCCTCTGGTTCCATGCCCGGCAGGTCGCGGAGGCGGCGGCCAGGGAGGGCGCCCGCGTGGCCAGGGCCGCCCCGTTCGACTCGGGCGACTGGGAGGGCGCGGCCGCCGGGAAGGCCACCGAGATCGTCCGTACCATCGGCCCCCGGCTGCTGCGGGAGGCCACCGCCACGACGTCCGAGAAGGAGCCCGACGAGCGTTTCGTCACGGTGACCGGCAGCGCCGTACAGGTCATCCCGCTGCTGCCCGACCTGGCCTTCACGATCACCGCCACCACGGGCGGCCCCGTCGAGTGCTTCCGCCCCGACAACGGCGGCGAGGACTGCGTATGAACGAGCGGGGCTCGATGGCGGTGGAGACGGTCATGCTGGCCCCTGTCTTCCTGCTGTTCCTCATGTTCCTGGCCGGGGCCGGGGTGCTGGTGGAGTCGCAGGGACGGGTCAACGGGGCGGCGCGCGACGCCGCCCGGGCCGCGTCCGTGCAGCGCTCGCTCGACGAGGCCGAGGCCGCCGCCGAGGCGATCGCCACGGGCGTGCTCAAGGAGCCCTGCCGGTCCTCCTCCGTCTCCCTGGACGGGTCCGAATGGGAGCAGGGCGGCCAGGTCCAGGCCGAGGTGACGTGCGAGCTGGACCTGTCCTTCCTCGGATTCGGCGGCACCAAGCAGCTCATGGGGACGGCCGTGGTGCCGCTGGAGCAGTTCAGGAGGATCGAATGAGGACCGGCGAGCGGGGGTCCATGTCGGTGTTCACCGTGCTGTTCTCCGTGGTCGTGTTCCTGCTGGCCGGGTTGCTGGTGGACGGCGGGTCGGCGATCAACGCCCGGCTGCGCGCCGCCGACGTGGCCGAGCAGGCCGCCCGGGCCGGCGCCGACCAGCTCGACGTCGACCACCTCCGCCAGACGGGGCAGACGCGGCTGCTCGGCGAGGAGCAGGTGTGCGCCAGGGCCGACGAGATCGTCGCGGCCCAGGGCGGCGACGACGTGTCGCCCGGCGAGTGCTCGGTCGGCCAGGGCCAGGCGCAGGTGACGGTCACCGTGTCGGTGCGGTGGGAGGCGTTCTTCCTGAGCGCGATCGGTTTCCCCGGGTCCGAGATGACCGGCGAGGCCAGCGCCGTCCCCGAAGCGAGATAGCCGAACCGGGATGGCCGAACCGAGATAGACCGAATCCCGCCACTCGATGGATGCGGGACACACGAGCCACGACGCTGGACCGGGGAAAGGAGAGGCGATGCCGACGCGAGAGCCCGCGCGTCCACACGGACGTCACGTTCCCGTGCGCGTGCCGGCCAGGCGCAGCGCCGGCGACGTGCTGGCCGGGATCGGGGCGCTGGTCGTGCTGGTGGCGCTCGTGGGCGGCGTGCCGTACGCGCTGCTCACCTTCGTCGGGCCGCCGCTCGCGCCCGAGCTGCTCGACCTCGACGTGCTGACCAGCAACGTCGGCCCGAGCACGATGATCGCCGTGCTCGTGCTGCTGGTGTGGATCGCCTGGTTCCAGCTCTTCGTGTGCGTGCTGGTCGAGGTGTACGCCGGGGTCCGCCGGGTGGGCATGCCCGCCCGCGTGCCGATGTCCGGCGGCATGCAGTTCCTGGCCAACAAGCTCGTCTCGGCCGCGCTGCTGCTGTTCACGGCCGGGGCGATGGGGGCGCCGATCGCGAGGCTGGCGCCCACGCCGGCCGCCCCGCCGGTGACGGCGGTCGCGTACTCGGCGCCGCTCGTCGAGCAGACGCTGGAGACGCAGAAGACCAAGAAGGTGTACGTGGTGCAGCCGCCGCACGGGCGCCACCACGAGAGCCTGTGGGAGATCGCCGAGAAGTGCCTGGGAGACGGCCGCCGATATCCCGAAATTTACCGGCTCAATCAGGCGAAGGAACAGCCGGACGGCAGCCGGCTCAGGATGGCCGACCTGATCAGGCCCGGCTGGGTGCTCGACATGCCGGACGACGCCAGGAACGTGCACATCGTCCCCGCCGACCAGCCCCGCCAGCAGACCCTGCGCGAGCACCCGGGCCGGGCACACGTGGACCGCGACTCCAAGGCCGACACCGAGAAGCGGCAGACTCCCGAGAGAGGCGAGGGCAAGCACCGCCAGCCGGACCAGCAGGGTGACACCCGGGCCGACCGCCAGGAGCGCCAGGAGCGCCAGGACCCGCGCGACCAGGAGACCGTCATCCGCGAGAGCCAGGACAGCGACCTGACCGGCTACCTCGCCGCCGCCTCCCTGGCCGCCGCGGGGTTGCTGCTCGTGCTGGCCAGGCGGCGCCGCGAGCAGCTCTGGCGGCGGATGTTCGGCCGCCGGATCGTCCCCCCCCGCGACGACGCCGCCCAGGCCGAGGTCGCGCTCCGGCTGGGCGGCGACGCGCCCGGGGCCCGCGTGCTGGACGTCGGGCTGCGCGTGCTCGGCGCCGAGCTCGCCGCCCAGCGCCGCACGCCGCCCACCGTGTACGGGGCACATCTGTCCGCGCGCACCCTCGACCTGTGGATCCACCCGCCGGACGCGGACCCGCCGGCCCCCTGGACGGCGGCCGACGGCGGCCAGATCTGGCGGCTGCCCGCCCACGAGGGCCGCCTGCTCCCGGACCACGGACAGCAGGGCGGGGCACCGTACCCGGGGCTGGTCTCCATCGGCACCGACGCCGGCGGGCGCGTGCTGATCGACCTGGAGGCGGCGCAGGGCCTGATCAACGTGCGCGGCCCGCAGACCACCGCCGCGCTGGCCGCCCTCGCCGTCGAGCTGGCCACGAACCGCTGGTCCGACCGCATGCGCATCACGCTCGTCGGCTTCGGCGAGGAGCTGACCGCGATCGCGCCCGGCCGGATCAGGGCGGTCGGCAGCCTGGCCGAGGTGCTGCCCGAGCTGGAGGCGAGCGCCGCGCCGCGCCGGGAGGTGCTGACCGGCCGCATCACCGGCAGCCCGCGCGGCGCCCACTACCTGCTGTCCTCGGTCGCGCCCACGCACGAGGAGGCCCGCCGCCTGGCGCTGCTGGCCCGCCACGACACCGCCGGATACGTGCTGGCGGGCGAGGTCCCGCACGCCACCTGGACCCTGGAGATCAGCGAGGACGGCAAGGCCAGGCTCGCCGAGCTGGGCTTCGAGGTGGAGGCCCAGCTCCTGCCGCGCCGCCACTACCGCGCGCTGATCGACCTCTTCCGCACGGCCGACCGCCTCGAAGGCGAGGTCATCCCGGAGGCCGAGCCGCTGGCCGGGCTGCACCCGCCCGCCGTGGAGATCAGGATCCTCGGCCCGGTCGAGATCGTCGGCCTGCCCGCCCTGGAGGAGGGGCGGATGGAGCTGGCCACCGAGCTGCTGGTCTACCTGTCCACGCACGTGGGCGGCGTCCATCCCGTGGTGCTCGGGGGCGTGCTGTGGCCGCGCGGCGTGCAGGACATGGTCAGGGACGCCACCATCGCCAGGGTCGCCGAGTGGCTGGGGCCCGAGCACCTGCTCACCGACGAGGCCGGCCGGCTGCGGCTGGGGCCCGACGTGCGTACGGACTGGGCGCTGTTCCGCGAGCTCGTCCGCCGCTCCCACGGCGACCCCACGGCCAGGGCCGTCCTGCTGGAGAAGGCACTCGGCCTCGTACGCGGCCCGCTGCTGGCCGCCCGCCGCCCCGGCCGGTACGCCTGGCTGGCGGCCGACGACCTGGAGTACGACGTCACCGCCGCCGTGGCCGACGCCGCGCACCAGCTCTGCGAGCTCCGGCTCGCGAACGGCCAGCCGGACGCCGCCGTGGCCGCCGTGCGCGCGGCGCTGCTGCTGGCGCCCGACGACGAGGGACTCTGGCGCGACCTGCTACGGGCCACGCACGCCACCGAGGACATCGTGCGCCTGCGTGCCGTCGTCGAGGGGCTGACCCGCCGGGCGGCCTCGCACCCGTACGGGGGCGGGATGGCCCCCGAGACCGAGGCGTTGATCGAGGAGCTGCTGCCTACGTGGCGCATCCATGTGGTGAGGGAGTCGTCGGCATGAGACGTGCGGCGATGGTGGCGCTGACCCTGCTCCCCATGACGGGGCTGCTCATGACGGGTTGCGCGCCGCCCGAACGGCCGTACCGGCCGCAGGAGGGCGTCACCACGGCCCCCTCCCCGTCCGGGACCACGAGCGCGCCCCGGACTGAGACCGGGAGCGAGACCGGCACCGAGACCGGGAACGAGCCGGCCCGCACGCCGGGCCCCGAGACGATCTCGATCGGCGGCGGCAAGCTCCGGGTGGACATCGACTGGCCCGCCGGCCGGGACCCGCTCATCGATCTCATGGCGGACTACTACGTGGCCTCCAGGAAGGCGCTCGTCTCGGGAAGCGATCGATACCTGAAAGGTCTGGATCTCGAACTGACCGGCGTCCGCGAAGCGTACGACTGGGTGCACGGCTACACCGAGAAGGAGAAGACGGTGAAAGGCGCGACCCGGCTCTACGACCTGCGGGTAGCCGCGGTGATGGACAAGGGCGCGCAGGTCAACGCATGTGTGGACGAGACAGGCGCGCGCGTGGTCTCCACACGTACCGGCAAGGCGGTCGCGCCCCAGCCCTTGTGGGTGCGCGCTCCGTACCTCCAGGTCCTGCTCGCGCACCGCGGTGACGACGGTGTCTGGCGGATCAGGGGATTTCGCTACGACTTGAAGGGGTGCACCTGATGAAGGGCCTGATATCGATGGTCGTCGCGGGCACGTTGCTGGCCGGCGCCGCACCGGAACCGCCGAGCGGCGCCCCCATCGACGAGGGCAGGACGAAAGGCGTCGAGCTCTTCAACTCCAAGATCGTCATCTCCGGCGACGGCGCGCGGGGCGGCAAGGCCGACGGCTACGTGCTCAAGCGTCCCTGCTGGTACGAGCCCGGCCTGGACGCGAGCGAGATGCTCAAGTCGCAGGAGTCGCTGCGGGCGTACTGGTTCAGGTTCACCCCGAACCCCACCGAGGAGAAGTTCAAGGCGTTCCTCAAGCAGTTCCAGGACAAGATCGGCAAGGATGGGCGCTGGTGGGGGCCGGCGTACAACGCCTCCGATCCCAAGGGCGAGGCCTGCTTCTCCAGCCTCGACCCCTTCGTCTTCGTCCCGCCCGGCACCACGCCGCCGTCCGGGATCACGATCCAGGAGCTGGCCGAGATCGCCCGGGCCGCGCTGACCGTGCCCGAGCCGACCGTCAAGCTGAACCCCGACGCCAAGAGCTACGTGAACCTGCCGACCTGGGTCTGGCTCGACGGCATCGGCCAGCCGCGCAGGTCGGTGACCGCGACGATCCCCGGCGTCATGAGCGCGACCGTGGTGGCCACGCTGGAGGAGATCAAGATCGACCCGGGCACCTCCAAGGACCGGGCCGAGGTGCACGAGGAGGGCTGCGGGACGTCGGGCAAGCCGTACGTCAAGGGCGGTGCGTTCGCGTGCGGGGTGCGTTACCTGCGGTCCTCGATCGACCAGCCGCGCGAGACGTACACGCTGACCGTCACGACCGTGTGGCCGGTCGAGGTGGCGGGTGACGTGGTGCCGTTCCAGTTCGCGCCCGTCCAGCTGGAGACCACGCGGGACGTGCCGGTCGGCGAGATCCAGAGCAACGTCAAGCCCAGCTAGGCGATGACCGCGGCGAGCGGGGCCAGCTCCGACCTGCCGGGCCAGCACGTCG
The DNA here is from genome assembly GCF_041950495.1 of Nonomuraea sp. MTCD27. NCBI lineage: Bacteria > Bacillati > Actinomycetota > Actinomycetes > Streptosporangiales > Streptosporangiaceae > Nonomuraea > Nonomuraea sp. MTCD27. The sequence goes on from NZ_JBGNUW010000020.1 coordinate 96,936, forward strand.
AGCACGGTGTATCCGCTCACGCTCAGGCCGTGCCCTCGTACCCTCCGGCCTCGCCCCGACGGGGGCGGCCTGCTGCGGGGTCCGGCCACGTTCCGCAGGGCCGGGATCCGGCCTGACCATCGACGCCGGCTTGGGCTGCACGGCCCCCGGCTGGACCGCCGCCCTCATGGGGCTGGTGGGGCTGGGGGTCGCGGGAGCGGCCGGCCTCCAGGCCCGCCGCTCCCCGCCTGACCACCAGGGCCGGCCCGGCGGGATGCCGCGCCGGCCCGGCGGGTCTGCGGCTCAGCCGAACAGCTCGTCGATGCTGGTGGCGGTGGTGGCCTTGGTGATCCAGGTCTCGAGGGTCTCGTGGTCGGTGCAGGCGAGGATCCGTTCCCGGGCCTCCTGCGGGACGGGCACGCCCCGCGCGCGTTGAGAACCATGACGATGGCCTTCGCCTCGACTTCCGCCTTGCCCCCGAACGGGAGGTGCATGAGGTCCTCGACGCCTACGGTCGAAGCTCGGCACGCTGATGCCCATCTCTCGATGAGGTACTCGTGTTGCCGCGTCGGCGTGCCGAACAAATTACCGAAAGCAGTCGAGTCATTACCTGGGGTTGACGATAGCTCCGGATTCGTGGGCAAGGAGCCACTCTTTCACCGGTACGCCGTAGTAATACCCGCCATACCCCCCAGAGCTGGGCAGCACCCGATGGCACGGCACGAACGGTGCGATCAGGTTCTGGGCGCAGGCCGACCCCGCCGCCCGCGCCGCCGTCTTGGGAAGGCCCGCCCGCTCGGCCAGCTCCGCGTACGACACCGTCGTACCGGGCTTGACCTCCCGCAACGCCGCGTGGAGCCGCTTGCGGGTAGGGGTGCCGGGCTGCGAGACCGGGATGGCGTCCAGGGCGTCGAGGTCGCCGTCGAGGTAGGCGCGTACGGCCTCCGTGACCGGCCCGGGGTCGGTCACGACCTCCAGGCCCTCCGACTGCAGGGCCGGGGTGAGCCGGACGAACATCTCCGTGGGATCGGCGGTGAAACCGGCGGCGACCAGCACCCCTTCGCGGGTCAGCAGGGCGAGCGGGCCCACCGGCGTCGGTACGAGCTGGGCAGCGATCATGAGGAGCTCCAGAGGTGCAAGGCGGCGTACGCCCGCCACGGGCGCCACCGCTCGATGTGGTCTTGGGGGATGCCCAGGGCGGCCATGCGCTTGTTGAGCACGAGGTCGCCCGTGGGCCAGGCGTCGGGGTCGCGCAGCGCGCGCAGCGCGATGTAGCTGGCCGTCCACGGCCCGATGCCGGGCACCTCCAGCAGCCCGGCCACCGCCTCCGCCGGGTCCTGCCCGCCGTCCAGGTCGAGCCGGCCCTCGGCCAGGCGGACGGCCAGGTCCTCGAGCGTGTCGATCCTGCGGTTGGTCAGGCCGAGCCCGGTCAGGTCGGTCTCCGCGAGGTGGGCGGCGGTGGGGAAGAGGCCGCCGGGCGCGGCGGCCCTGGCGACGATGCGGCCGAGCAGCGTACGGGCCCCGGCCACCGAGATCTGCTGGCCCACGACCGCGCGCACGGCCAGCTCGAACCCGTCGAACGTCCCCGGCACCCGCAGCCCGGGCCGCGCCGCGATCAGCGGGCCGAGCGAGGTCTGGCCGAGGATCTCGGAGATGGCCTCCGGGTCGGCGTCGAGGTCGAGGAGGCGGCGGCAGCGGGCCACGACGCGGGCGAGCTGCCGGGTGTCTTCGACCGCCACGTCCAGGGCTATGTGGTCCCGTTGCGGTGTGAGCGTGATCGTCCCGCCCGGTACGGCTCTGGCGTACGATGCCCGGTCCGCCACCTCCAGCCCGGGAATCGCGCGAGAGGCGAGGAACGCGAACACCCCGTCCACGTCGTACGGCTCGCGCCGGTGCAGCCGCAACCGCAGCGTCGCGGGCCCGGCCGTCACCTCGGGGGCCTGGCGCGTTCGCGGCCCCGCCGTGGCGCGCAGCTCGCTGGGCGTGAAGCCGTACGTCTCCCGCATCGTCGCGTTGAACTGCCGCACGCTCCCGAACCCCGCCGCGAACGCCACCTCCGTCACCGGCAGCCCCGTCTCGGTCAGGAGCTGCTTGGCCAGCAGCAGCCGCTTCGTCCGGGCCACCGCCAGCGGTCCCACGCCAAGCTCGGCCACGAACAACCGGTGCAGGTGGCGCTCGGTGATGTGCAGCCGCGTGGCCAGCCCGGCGACGCCCCGCTCGTCGGCCGCCCCGTCGTCGATGAGCCGCAGCGCCCGCCCGACGAGGTCGCCCCGCACGTCCCAGCCGGGATCGCCGGGCGACAGCTCGGGGCGGCAGCGCTTGCACGGCCGGAACCCGGCCGCCTCGGCCGACGCCGCGTGCCGGTAGAAGCGCACGTTGCGGGACGCGGGCGTACGGGCCGGGCAGATCGGACGGCAGTAGATACGGGTCGTCGTCACCGCGGTGTAGAAACGACCGTCGAACCGGGAGTCCCTGGCGGAGACGGCCCGGTAGCAGGAGTCGAAGTCCAGCTCTAGTGGTGACATGCCTCCGACAGTATGCGCTCCCCAAGGGTGACGACTGGCGGAAATCGGACGTCAACGTGACGCCGTACGGACCCCGGTGGAGCCCGTACGGCGGCCGCTATTTCGACGAGACCCCGACCCCCAGGTCGAACTCCCGGTAGACCCGCGCCCAGAACCCGTCACGCAGCCAGACCCGCGCCTCCGGGTAGGGCCGCAGCGAGTGCCCGAGCTCCTTCTCCGCCTCGATCAGCAGCTCGGTGTCGATCACGGTGGGCAGGATCGGCCCCGGCAGCAGGTCGCGGATGTTGTCGCGGCCACGGGTGAGTATCCACTTCTGCGCCACGTGCTCGCCCACGTCCTCGACGCGCGGCCGGCTCGGCCCGAGTTTGGCGACCTGTCCGGGCTTGGCGTGCGGTTTGACGGGTGCGCGCCCGGCGAAGACCTGGGCGGGCGAGGGGGCGGCGGCTGGTGGAGTGACCGGGACGGGCTGGGGTGCGCGGCTGAAAAAGGGCCTTAGGAAATCAGCGGAGATCACTTCGACGGTGTCGGACTCCCACACCAGGCGTTCGGCCTGGTTGGTGCCGTAAGGAGGCTCGACGCCCCAAAGGTGGATGCGGACGCCGTACGCCTGCGCCGCCTCGACCGCCGGGACCATGTCCTCGTCGCCCGCCAGCAGGATCGTGTCAGTGACCGCATGATGCCTGGCCAGGGCCTCCAGATCGCTCCGGATCTGCGCGTCCACGCCCTTCTGCTGGCCACGGGCGTTCAGGTTGCCAAGTCGCACCTTGACCCACGGAAGCTGGGCGATCACACGCTGGTCGACGGTCGGCACGCGGTCACGGGCTGCGTCATACCAATAGATCCGCAGAAGTTCGCCGGAAATACGTTCCTCTGCATGTTTCTGTAGACTCTGGATGAGCTCATCGGCGGCCACCCGATATTCCTTGCGCTCCTTCGCGCCGAGCAGCACTTCACCTGCCGCAGCGTACAGATAACCGACATCCACTAGGACGGCGTACTTGGCTGCCACAGGATGCGGCATGAGGTCTGGGATGGCCATGTCGTCCTCCAGGCCGCGGTGTTAGTTGATCGGCCGACTATATACGCCTACTTTCTCTAGATAGTCCCAACTCCCGGGGAACTTGACACCCGATTCGCAGGATCTATCTAGGGTAGTGCGCTCATCCGCCATGCCGACTTCCCTGGGGAGACAGGCTTACGCATACCTCTAGCCGGGTTTCGCCATGTTTGCCGTCGGGGGGTGCGAGGGGTCTCCGGTTCGGCCGGCGGGCTCCGGCGGATCGCGAACACGACCACCAACGCGGCGATCTCCTCGGGCGTGGCGTCGCCCCGGACAATACGCAGGTCTGCCGTCATAGCGGGATGTTCCCATGCTTCTTCGGGGGGAGCGTCGCCCGCTTGTTCCGCAGGGCCCGCAGCGCCCGGACGACCTGGGGCCGCGTTTCGGACGGCCGGATCACGGCGTCCACGTAGCCGCGCTCCGCCGCGATGTACGGGTTGGCCAGTGTGTCCTCGTACTCGGTGACGAGCCTGGCCCGCTCGCCCTCCGGGTCGTCGGAGGCGGCCAGCTCGCGCCGGTAGAGGATGTTGACCGCGCCCTGTGCGCCCATGACCGCGATCTGGGCTGTGGGCCAGGCCAGGTTGACGTCCGCGCCGAGGTGCTTGGAGCCCATGACGTCGTACGCGCCGCCGTACGCCTTGCGGGTGATCACCGTGATCAGCGGGACGGTCGCCTCGGCGTAGGCGTACAGGAGCTTGGCGCCCCGGCGGATGATTCCGTTCCATTCCTGATCGGTGCCTGGAAGGAAACCCGGCACATCTACAAAAGTCAGGATAGGAATATTAAACGCATCACATGTTCGAATAAATCTGGCGGCCTTCTCGGATGCGTTGATATCCAGACATCCGGCGAAATGCATGGGCTGGTTGGCCACGATCCCCACCGGCTGGCCGTCCAGGCGGCCGTACCCGACCACGATGTTCGGCGCGAACAGCGCGTGGACCTCCAGGAACTCCCCGTCGTCCAGCACGTGCTCGATCACCTGGTGCATGTCGTACGGCTGGTTGGCCGAGTCGGGGATCAGCGCGTCGAGGTCGGGATCCGGCTCCAGGTCCGCGGCGGCCTCGAAGACCGGCGCCTCGTCCAGGTTGTTCGACGGCAGGTACGACAGCAGCGCCTTGACGTAGTCGAGCGCGTCCTCCTCGTCGGCGGCCTGGTAGTGGGCCACACCCGACTTCGTGTTGTGCGTGTGGGCCCCGCCGAGCTCCTCGAACGTGACCTCCTCGCCGGTCACCGTCTTGATCACGTCGGGCCCGGTGATGAACATCTGCGATGTCTGGTCCACCATCACCACGAAGTCGGTCAGCGCGGGGGAGTAGACGTGTCCGCCGGCCGCGGCGCCCATGATGAGCGAGATCTGCGGGATCACCCCGGAGGCGTGCACGTTGCGCTTGAAGATCTCCGCGTACAGGCCGAGCGCGACCACGCCCTCCTGGATGCGCGCGCCGCCGCCCTCGTTGATGCCGATGATCGGGCAGCCGGTCTTGATCGCCAGGTCCAGGACTTTGACGATCTTCTCGCCGTACACCTCGCCGAGCGAGCCGCCGAACACCGTCACGTCCTGCGAGAACACGCACACCTGCCGGCCGTCGACCGTGCCGTGGCCGGTGATGACGCCGTCGCCGTACGGCCTGCGCTTCTCCAGCCCGAACATCGTGGACCGGTGCCTGGCGAACTCGTCGAACTCCACGAACGAGCCCTCGTCCAGCAGCGCCAGCACCCGCTCGCGAGCGGTCATCTTGCCCCTGGCGCGCTGCTTCTCCACGGCCGCGGCGGACCCGGCGTGCACGGCCTCGTCCAGCCGCCGTTCCAGATCGGCGATTTTCCCGGCGGTGGTGTGGATATCGGGCTTTTCCGGTATCGATTCCGCGGCAGCGCTCATGCGCGCAAGGCTAGTCGCTCCTCCTAGAGTGGATCCATGACGGATGCGGTTCGCACCCATGGCCTGTTCAAGCGATACGGGCAGCAAATCGCCGTCGCGGGGGTCGATCTCGTCGTCCCCGCCGGGAGCTTCGCCGGGCTGGTCGGCCCCAACGGCGCGGGCAAGACGACCACGCTGAGCATGATCACCGGGCTGCTCCGGCCCGACGGCGGCGCGGCCGAGGTGGACGGGTTCCACGTGTGGCGCGATCCCGTCGAGGTCAAGGCGCGCATCGGCGTGCTGCCCGAGGGGCTGCGGCTGTTCGAGCGGCTGTCGGGCCGCGAGCTGCTGCTCTACAACGGCCGCCTGCGCGGCATCCCCAAGGCCGACGTCGAGCAGCGCGCGGGCGAGCTGCTGTCCGTGATGGACCTGGCCGACGCCGCCGACAAGCTCGTCGTCGACTACTCCACCGGCATGCGCAAGAAGATCGGCCTGGCCGCCGCGCTGCTGCACAACCCGTCGGTGCTCTTCCTCGACGAGCCGTTCGAGGGCGTCGACCCGGTCAGCGCGAACACGCTGACCGAGGTGCTGCGCCGCTTCACCGCCTCCGGCTCGACCGTCATCTTCTCCAGTCACGTGATGGACCTGGTCGAGCGGCTGTGCGACTGGGTGTCGGTGATGAGTGCGGGTCATATCGTGGCGCAGGGTCCGTTAGCGGACGTACGCGGCGGGCGCCCCCTCAACCAGGCGTTCCTCGAACTGGTCGGCGGCAGCCCGGGCGGCGGCGAGACCGGCCTGAGCTGGCTCGGCGCCAGACCCGAGGGCACCAGGCCCGACGGGGCCGCACCCGCCGGACCCGCCCGACCCGCCGGACCCGCCGGCTCCCAAGCCGAGCAGGGCACCGGACACCGGACGAACCCGTGAGCACGGTCGCGCTGTTCGCGCAGCTCAAACTGCGGCTGCTGGCCGGCAACCTGCGCGGTGACCTGCAGCGCAAGCTCGGCTTCATCTTCACCCTCGTGGCCGCCGCCGGCCTGGCCGCGCTCGGCTTCTTCCTCATGAGCCTGCTGCGGCTGGTCCCCGCCGACATCGCCGCGTCCCTCGTGACCGTGGCGTTCTCCGCCTTCCTCGTCGGCTGGATGGTCGTGCCGCTGCTCGCGTTCGGCCTGGACGACACGCTCGACCCGGCCAAGCTGTCGCTGTTCCCGCTGCGCACGCGCCGGCTCGCGATCGGCCTGTTCACCGCGTCCGTGACCGGCGTCTGGCCGGCGGCGATGCTGGTCGTCACGTTCGGCGCCCTGGTCGGGCTGGCGTCCAGCGCCGGCGGGTGGCTGCTCGGGGTGCTCGCCGTGCTGGTGCAGTTCGCGCTCTGCGTGGTGACGTCCCGGCTGATCACCACCTCGCTGTCCAGCGCGCTGCGCACCCGGCGCGGCCGTGACGTGCTGGCCGTGGCGGCGCTGCTCGTGGTGCTGCTGGCGCAGCTGCCCAACCTGGTGATGAACTCCGGCTTCGGCGACCCGACGGCCATGCTGCACCAGATGGCCGCCGTGCTGAGGTGGACCCCGCCCGGCATGATGGCCCACGCCGTCATCGACGGCGGCCTGGTGGGGCTGGCCGAGGTGGTGCTCGGGGCGCTGCTCGTGGTGGTGCTGGCCTGGCTCTGGATCAAGGCGCTGAGCCGGGCGCTGGTCACGCCCGACGTCTCAACGCAGGCGGCCTCCGTACGCAGGGAGAGCGGGCTGATCGACCGCTTCCTGCCGGACGGGCCGCTGGCGGCGGTGGTGACGAAGGAGCTGAAGTACATCAGGCGCGACCCCCGCTATCGCGTGGGCTGGTTCAGCTCGGTCCTGGTGACGGTCGTGCTGTCGTTCTCCCTGACCAGGACGGCCGAGGCCGCCGCCGGCATGCCGGTCACCCTGGCCTGCGCGGGCGCCCTGATGATCGCGTTGCAGTCGATCAACGCTTTCGGCATCGACGGCCGCTCGCTCTGGATGAACGCCGTCACCTTCGGCTCCGAGCGCGGCCTGGCCACCGACCTGGCCGGGCGGCACCTGGCCAACGCCCTGATCGCCGTGCCGCTGATCGCCATGATCGCCGTCGCGACCGGCCTGCTCGCCGGCCAGCCGGCCGCGATCCTGCCCGGCATGCTGGCCGGCTGGGGCGCGCTCGGGGTGGGGCTCGGCGTCGGCTCCGTGACGAGCGTGGTGCTGCCGTACACCGTGCCCGAGCGCATGAACGCTTTCAGCGGCGCCGCCCCCGGCCAGGGCGGGCTGGCGTTCGCCTCCGCGATGGGGGCCACGGTGGGGATCGCGCTGCTCGCGCTGCCGTTCGTGCTGCCGCTCGTGTTCGGGCTCTTGTGGGTGTGCGTCCTGGCGCCGTTCTACGGCCTGCTGGCAGAGGTGCTCGGCCGCCGGCTGGCCGCCAGGATCGGCTTCGCCCGCACCCCCGAGCTGCTCCTGGCGGTGTCAAAGCCCACCTGAGCAGTGGTCTAGTCCAATTGCTGAGACCGGTCTACGGTGTCCCGAGACGACTCGATACCCTTCGAAACATGATTGACCAGGGGCTCGAGCGTCGCAGTGTCGCCGTAACCGAGATGCCGGACGAGCTACGTCACGATGTGCGTCTGCTCGGCAAACTGCTCGGCCAGGTGCTGGCCGAGCAAGGCGGCGAGGACCTGCTGGCCGATGTCGAACGGTTGCGCAAGGCCGTCATCGCGGCGCGCAGGGGCGAGATCTCGGCCGACGTGATCACCGAAATGGTCGCCGGATGGGAGATCGAGCGGGCCGTGGCCGTCGCCCGCGCGTTCACCTGCTACTTCCACCTCGCCAATCTGGCCGAGGAGCATTACCGCATCCGCACGCTGCGCGAGCGGGACGCCGAGGGCAGGGTGCAGCGCGAGTCGCTGGCACAGGCCGTACACGAGCTGGGCCACGAGCGCGTCACCGAGCTGCTGGCGGGCCTGGAGCTGCACCCGGTGCTCACCGCGCACCCCACCGAGGCGCGCAGGCGCGCCGTCGTCACCGCCATCCAGCGGGTCAGCGGCCAGCTCACCGAGTACAACACGCCCGGCCGCGGGGCCTCCGAGCGCGCCGAGAGCAAGCGGCGCATGCTGGAGGAGATCGACCTGCTGTGGCGTACGGCCCAGCTCCGCTCGACCAAGCTCGACCCGCTCGACGAGGTACGCACGGCCATGGCCGCCTTCGACGAGACCCTGTTCCGCACGGTGCCGCAGGTCTACCGCGCGCTGGACGCGGCACTCGACGAGGGCACCGGCACCCGGCCACCGCAGGCCAGGCCCTTCATCCGCTACGGGAGCTGGATCGGCGGCGACCGCGACGGCAACCCGAACGTCACCGCCAAGGTCACCCGCGAGGCCATCCAGATCCAGTCCGAGCACGTGCTGACGGCCCTGGAGACCGCCTGCACCCGCATCGCCCGCACGCTCACCGCCTCGGCGCAGTTCGCGCCCTGCTCGCCCGCGCTGAAGTCGGCGCTGGCGGCGGCCGTGGACGCCCACCCCGACGTGGTCTCCGAGCTGGCCACCCGCTCGCCGCGCGAGCCGCACCGGCAGTGGCTGCTGTTCGTGGCCGGCCGCATCGCCGCCACCCGCCGCCGCGACCTCGACCTGGCCTACCGCTCGCCGTCCGAGCTGCTGGCCGACCTGCGGCTGGCCCAGGAGTCGCTGGCCGCCTCCGCGCCGCGGCAGGCGTACGGCGAGTTGCAGCACCTCATCTGGCAGGTGGAGACGTTCGGCTTCCACCTGGCCGAGCTGGAGGTGCGCCAGCACTCCCAGGTGCACGCGGCGGCCCTGGAGGAGCTGCGGGCCGGCGGCGAGCTGTCGGAGCGCACCGAGGAGGTCCTGGCCACGATCCGGGTGATCGGCTGGATCCAGGAGCGCTTCGGCGTCACGGCCTGCTCCCGCTACGTGGTCTCCTTCACCCGCACCGCCGAGGACATCGCGGCCGTCTACGAGCTGGCCTCGCACGCGCTCGGCGACCGCGCGCCGGTGCTCGACGTGGTGCCGCTGTTCGAGTCGGGCCAGGACCTGGCCAACTCGCCGCGCGTGCTGACCGGCATGCTGGAGATCCCGCAGATCCAGCGGCGCCTGGCGGACACCGGCCGGCGCATGGAGATCATGCTCGGCTACTCCGACTCGGCCAAGGAGCTCGGCCCCGCGGCCGCCACGCTCCGGCTCTACGAGGCCCAGGAGGAGCTGACCGCCTGGGCCGCCGAGCACGACGTGAACCTGCGCATGTTCCACGGCCGCGGCGGCGCCCTCGGGCGCGGCGGCGGCCCGGCCAACCGCGCGGTGCTGGCCCAGGCCCCCGGCTCGGTCGCGGGCCGCTTCAAGGTGACCGAGCAGGGCGAGGTCATCTTCGCCCGCTACGGCCACATCGCCATCGCCCGCCGCCACCTGGAGCAGGTGGCCAACGCCGTGCTGCTGGCCTCCTCGCCCACCGTCGGGGCCCGCACCGCGGCCGCCGCCGAGCGCTTCCGCGGCCTGGCCGAGCAGGTGGCCACGGCCTCGGAGCAGGCATACCGCGCGCTGACCGAGGCGCCGGGCTTCCCCGAGTGGTTCGGCCTGGTCAGCCCGCTGGAGGAGATCGGCACGCTGCGCCTGGGCTCCCGCCCGGCCCGCCGCGGCCTGGGCGCCCCCCGCTCCCTCGACGACCTGCGCGCGATCCCGTGGGTGTTCGCCTGGGCCCAGACCCGGGTCAACCTCCCCGGCTGGTACGGCCTGGGCACCGGCCTGGCCGCGGTCGGCTCCCTGGACGAGCTGCGGGCGGCGTACGCGGAGTGGCCGCTGTTCAACGTGATGCTGGACAACGCGGAGATGTCGCTGGCCAAGACCGACCGCTCGATCGCCAAGCGCTACCTGGCGCTGGGCGGCCGGGAGGACTTCGCCCGGCAGGTCATGGAGGAGTACGACCGGACCCGCGACCTGGTCCTGCGCGTCACGGGCCACACCAGGCTGCTGGAGAACCGCAAGGTGCTCTCGCGCGCCGTCCAGCTCCGCGACCCGTACGTGGACGCCCTGTCGCACCTCCAGCTCAGGGCCCTGCGCGCGCTCCGCACGGAGAGCCTGTCGGAGCAGGAGCGCGACCGCCTGTCCACCCTCCTGCTCCTGTCGGTCAACGGGGTGGCCGCCGGCCTGCAGAACACCGGCTGACCCCGCCCCGCGCAAGGGGGACGTCACCCGCGTCCCCCTTGCCCCGGCCCGGGTCAGCGCAGGCTCTCGAAGAAGGCGATGACGTCCGAGGTGAGCGCTTCCGTGGCGGAGTGTGCCGTGTAGTGGCCGTGGGCCGGGGCCGGGAGGGTCTTCCAGGAGACGATGTTCGCGTGGTCGCGCTCGGCGAAGCGGCGGATGGACGCGAAGTCGCCCTCCGCCATGGCCAGCGCCGTCGGCACCGTCGTCGGTCCCTTCGGCTGCTCGGCCCGGGCGTTCTCCCAGTAGAGGCGCAGCGCCGAGCCCGCCGTCCCGGTGAACCAGTGGATGGCCGCGTTCGTCAGCACGAAGTCGTCGTCCAGGTCCTCGTCGAAGAGCTGGGCCAGCCAGCCGACGAGCCCGGCGGGGGAGTCGACGATGGCGTGCGCCAGCGTCTGCGGCTGCTGTGACTGCAGCACGTTGAAGGCGCCCTTCTCCTTCCAGAACCAGTCGAGCACGGCCAGCCCCGCCTGCTCCTCCTCGCTCAGGTCGGCGAACTCGGCCGGGTCGCCCGACGGGAACGAGAACAGCTGCGTGACGTGCACCCCCACGACGTGCTCCGGGTCGATCCGGCCGACCTCCGGGGAGATCATCGAGCCGCCGTCGTTGCCGACCGCGCCGTAGCGCTCGTAGCCGAGCCGGGCCATCAGCTCGGCCCATGCCCGGGCGATGCGCTGGTTGTTCCAGCCCAGCTCCCGCGTCGGCCCGGAGAAGCCGTAGCCCGGCAGGGAGGGGATGACCAGGTGGAAGTGGCGGGACAGGGGCTCGATGGCGTTGAGGTATTCGGCGATGGAGCCGGGCCAGCCGTGGGTGAGGATCAGGGCGAGCGCGTCGGGGTTGTCGGAGCGTACGTGGACGAAGTGGATGTTCTGCCCGTCGATCTCCGTGGTGAACTGCGGGTACGCGTTGAGCCTGGCCTCCTGCGCCCGCCAGTCGAACCCGTCGCGCCAGTGGCCGATCAGGCGCTTGACCCGGTCGACGCCGACGCCCTGGTCGGCTCCGGGGATCTCGTCGGCGAAGCGGGTCAGGGCGAGGCGGGCCTGGAGGTCGTCGAGGTCGGCCTGCGGGATGTCGATGCGGAAGGGGTTCATGGGGGTCCTCCAGAACTGGAACGGATCGCTTTGTTCTGTTCTCAGACTAGCAGAACGGAATGCTTTATTCCACACCTGATTCAGGCGGAGATGCGCTCCGCGCCCGCGTACACGTTGCAGCGCTCCCCCCGCAGGAAGCCCACCAGCGTCAGGCCGAAGTCCCTGGCCAGCTCCACCGCCAGCGACGACGGCGCCGACACCGCGCACACCACCGGCAGGCCGGCCGCCAGCGCCTTCTGCATGATCTCGTAGCTGGTCCGCCCGCTCACCATGAGCACGTGCTCGGACAGCGGCAGCCGCTCGCTCAGCGCCGCCCACCCGACCAGCTTGTCCACCGCGTTGTGCCGGCCCACGTCCTCGCGCACCGCCACCAGCCTCCCCGCGGCCGTGAACAGCCCTGCGGCGTGCAACCCGCCCGTCTTGCCGAACACCCCCTGAGCCGCCCGCAGCGCGTCAGGCAGCGTGTACAGGAGCTCAGGGGACAGCTCCAGCAGGCCGCGGGGGACCGGCTCGCACCGGTCGCGCAGCGCTTCGAGCCCGGCCGAGCCGCAGACGCCGCACGCGCTGGAGGTGAGGAAGTGCCGGTCGAGGGCGGGCAGATCGGGGACGGGGCCGTGCAGGTGCACGGTCACCGTGTTGTAGCGGGCCTCCGGCGGGAGGTCCTCGTCGGTGCAGTACGCGATCGCGGCGATGTCCCCGGCGCCCACCAGCCCCTCGCCCCGCAGGAACCCGGCGGCCAGCTCGAAGTCGTGCCCCGGCGTGCGCATGGTGATCGCCACCGTCCTGCGCGTGCCGTCGGCCGCCGTCAGGCGGATCTCCAGCGGCTCCTCCGTGGCCAGGTCGTCGCGGCGATCCCTGGCCGTGGAGCCGGACAGCTCCCTGATCCGGATGCGGGTGCTCGGCCCCGGGCGCGCCTTCACAGCGCCCGCGACCGCGAACAAGCCCGGCGCGCGGGCTGCGGACGCGTGCTCACCCCTTCATCATCCCCCTGCCAAGATAGAAGGATGCCCGACTCGCGCTACTCCGACCTCGACCGGCCTCCCCTCTCCGAGGCGGCGCTCAACCGTGCCCTGGTCCGCCCCGGCTCGCTGTGGACCGGCGTCAAGGTGGTCGACAGCACCGGCTCCACCAACGCCGACCTGGCGCGGGCCGCCCAGGAGGGGGCGCCGGAGGGGACGGTGCTGGTGGCGGAGGCGCAGGAGGCCGGCCGCGGCCGGCTGGGCCGCGCCTGGTCGGCGCCGCCGCGCTCGGGGCTGACGTTCTCGATCCTGCTCAGGCCGACCGTGCCGCTCGCGGGGCAGGGCTGGCTGTCGCTCCTGTACGGCGTCGCCGCCGCCTCGGCCGTGCGCCGCCTGGCCGAGGTCGACGTGCGCCTCAAGTGGCCCAACGACCTGCTGATCGGCGAGCGCAAGCTGGCCGGGGTGCTGGCCGAGCGGGTGGACGACGCCGTCGTCATCGGCATGGGCCTGAACGTGACGCTCAGGCCGGAGGAGCTCCCGGTCGAGACCGCCACGTCGCTGGCCATCGAGGAGGCGGCCTGCGTCGACCGCGACCCGCTGCTGCGCGCCGTGCTCAGGGAGATCGAGGTCCACTACCGCGAGTGGACGGAGGCCAAGGGCGATGTGGAGGCGTCCGGGCTGCGCTCGGCCTACCTCGCCACCAGCGCCACCGTCGGGCGGCAGGTCAGGGTGGAGCTGCCGGGGCAGCAGTCGCTGACGGGGCAGGCGACCGGGGTGGACCACTTCGGGCACCTGCAGGTGGAGGCGGCGGGCGAGAAATACACCCTGAGCGCCGGCGACGTCGTGCACGTCCGCCCCGCGGACTAGTGGCCGCGTTCCGTCGTCGGCGTGGCAGCCGGGCGGGGATGGTGGCACCATTTGCCCATGACCCTTCCCGACCATCATCTGACGCAGGGTGAGCGGCGCGTCCGATCCTTCCACCCTCACTGGAAGCGGCTGGTCGTCCCCTTCATCGCGCTTCTTCTCATCGCCGCGGCCTCGGGTGCGGCGCTGTACTTCATCCCGGGTGACTTCGCCTACGCCTCCTACGCCAGGATCGCGGTCGTCGTCATCGGTCTCATCCTGCTGACGATCTGGTCGTTCGTGCCGTACCTGCGGTGGAAGAACACCGGCTACGTGCTCACCACGCACCGCTTCACGATCAGCACCGGCGTGCTCAACAAGTCGACCGACGAGATCCCGATCACCAAGGTCAACACGGTGAGCTCCGACCAGACGTTCGCGGAGCGCCTGTTCGGCTGCGGCACGCTGACGGTGGAGTCCGCCGGCGACCGGGGCGAGATCGTGCTGAAGGACATCCCGAAGATCCAGGACGTCCGCACCGACCTGTTCAGGCTCGTCGAGGACGCGTCGGACGGCGAGCTCGACGGCCGCTGACGTAGCCTCCATCGCGTGAGCGAATCCCGCCCGGGCCGCCCGACCGCCGAGGAGATCGAGCGGTTGCTCATCGGCCTGCCGCCGCGCTTCACGCGGTCGGAGGTCGCCGCCAAGAGCGGCGTGCCGCAGGAGCTGGCTGAGCGCATCTGGCGCGCGCTCGGCTTCGCGCAGCGGGCCGACGACGCCGTGGCGTTCACCGAGGCCGACGTCGACGCGCTGCGCCGGGTCCGGAGCATGCTCGACAGCGGCCTGCTCGACGAGCAGACGGTCATCCGCATGGCCCGCGCGCTCGGCCAGACCACGGCCAGGCTGGCGCAGTGGCAGGCCGAGATCATGATCGGCACCCTGCTGCCGGACGAGCCCTCCGCGGACGACCTGGCCACGGTGCTCGACACGGCGCAGGGCCTGATGCCCGACTTCGAGCACGTCCTGACCCACGTCTGGCGGGCCCAGCTCGCCGCCGCCGGCACCCGGCTGCTGGCCATCGCCGACGTCAACGACGAGCTGGTGCCGACGCGGGTGCCGATGGCGGTGGGGTTCGCGGATCTGGTGTCGTTCACCAGGCGCAGCCGCGAGCTCGACGAGAAGGAGCTGGCCCGGCTGGTCGAGGGGTTCGAGTCGCGGGCCTCCGACGTGGTGGCCTCCCACGGCGCCCGGCTGGTCAAGACGCTGGGGGACGAGGTGCTGTTCACCGCCCCGACCCGGGAGGGGGCCGCGGCCGTCGCGCTCGACCTGGTCGGGGCCGACGAGCTGCGCATCGGCATGGCGTACGGCCCGGTCGTGTCCTCGATGGGCGACGTCTTCGGCACCACCGTCAACCTGGCCGCCCGGCTCACCGCCATCGCCCGCCCCGGCACCATCCTGGTCGACGCGGAGCTGGCCGAAGGGCTGGACGGCTACGAACTGCACAAGATCAGGCGGCGTCCCGCGAGAGGACTCGGCGTGGTCCAGCCGTATGTCTTGCGGAGATCATCCTCCTGACACAAGATGGCTGGCATGCCGTACGAAGTGCAGGGCGTCATCGCCCGGGGCAAGGGCCAGGAAGTTTCGCTCGAGACGGTGATCGTCCCGGATCCGGGTCCGGGCGAGGTGGTGGTGGAGGTGCAGGCCTGCGGGGTCTGCCACACCGACCTGCATTACCGCGAGGGCGGGATCAGCGACGACTATCCGTTCCTGCTGGGCCATGAGGCGGCGGGCGTGGTCGAGGCGGTCGGCCCCGGGGTCACCGAGGTGGAGCCCGGCGATTTCGTGATCCTCAACTGGCGCGCGGTGTGCGGCCAGTGCCGCGCCTGCCTGCGCGGCCGGCCCTGGTACTGCTTCGCCACCCACAACGCCAGGCAGAAGATGACGCTCAAGGACGGCACCGAGCTGTCGCCCGCGCTCGGCATCGGGGCGTTCCTCGACAAGACGCTCGTGGCGGCCGGGCAGTGCACGAAGGTCTCCGCCGAGGCTCCGGCGCAGGTCGCCGGCCTGCTGGGCTGCGGCGTGATGGCCGGGATCGGCGCGGCGATCAACACCGGCGGGGTGACGCGCGGCGACAGCGTGGCGGTGATCGGCTGCGGCGGGGTCGGGGACGCGGCGATCCTGGGCTCCTCGCTGGCCGGCGCCTCGAAGATCATCGCGGTGGACGTGGACAACCGCAAGCTGGAGTGGGCCCGCGGGTTCGGCGCCACCCACACGGTCAACTCGCGGGAGAACGACCCGGTCGAGGCGATCCGCGACCTGACGGGCGGCAACGGCGCGGACGTGGTGGTCGAGGCGGTGGGCCGGCCGGAGACGTACGAGCAGGCGTTCTACGCCCGCGACCTGGCCGGCACGGTCGTGCTGGTCGGCGTGCCGACCCCGGAGATGCGCATCGACCTGCCCCTCCTCGACGTGTTCGGCCGCGGCGGCGCGCTGAAGTCCTCCTGGTACGGCGACTGCCTGCCCAGCCGCGACTTCCCCATGCTGATCGACCTGTTCCTGCAGAACCGCCTGCCCCTGGACAAGTTCGTGTCGGAGACCATCTCCGTGGACGGGGTCGAGGAGGCGTTCGCGAAGATGCACCGCGGCGAGGTGCTGCGCTCGGTGGTGGTCTTCTCATGATCGACCGGGTCATCACCTCGGGCACGTTCTCGCTCGACGGCGGCACGTGGGACGTCGACAACAACGTCTGGCTGGTCGGGGACGCCCGCGAGGTCGTGGTCATCGACGCCGCCCACGACGCCGCGGCGATCGCCGAGCGGGTGGGCGGGCGTACGGTCAGGGCCATCGTCTGCACCCACGCGCACAACGACCACATCAACGCGGCGAAGGAGCTCGCCGGGCTGACCGGTGCGCCGATCCGGCTGCATCCGGCCGACCAGGTGCTGTGGGAGCAGGTGTACGGGCCGGAGGTGACGTACGAACCGCTGGCCGACGGCGAGAAGCTCGTGGTCGGCGGGGTCGCCCTGCAGATTTTGCACACCCCCGGCCACTCGCCCGGAGCCGTCTGCGCCCACGCGCCCGACCTGGGGGCGCTGTTCAGCGGCGACACCCTGTTCAAGGGCGGCCCGGGGGCGACCGGCCGTTCCCACAGCTCGTTCGAGACGATCATCGACTCGATCCGCGACCGGCTTCTCACCCTGCCGCCCGAGACCGTCGTGCACACGGGGCACGGCGACTCCACCGCGATCGGCGGGGAGGCCCCGCACCTGGAGGAGTGGATCGCCAGGGGGCACTGACAGGCGGGGATAGGCGACTGTGACCCACCCAACGTAGGCAAGCCTTACCAAAGTGGGTTACCTTAGGTGTGCCTAACCTAAAGGCGCCCGTTCCTTCACGAGAGGCTAGTCCCTGGATGTACGTGTGCATTTGTCGTGCCGTGACCGAGAACGAGGTCCACGACTGCATCGCCTCCGGGGCGACGAGCGCGAAGCAGATCCGCGACACCACCGGTGCTGGTGGGGACTGTGCCCGTTGTGTACGGAAGATCTGTGCGATCCTGAAACGGTCTGAAGAACTCACGACCGCATAGCCGGATAGCGACGAGGAGCCCGTTTCATGCAGGGCGACAAGCAGATCATCGAGTTGCTCAACGAACAGCTGACCGCGGAGCTCACCGCGATCAACCAGTATTTCCTGCACGCCAAGATGCAGGAGAACTGGGGATACACGAAGCTCGCCGAGCACACCCGCGAAGAGTCGATCGACGAGATGCGCCACGCCGAGCGCCTCACCGATCGCATCCTCTTCCTGGAGGGCCTGCCCAACTACCAGCGCCTGGGCACGCTGCACATCGGCCAGACCGTCGAGGAGCAGCTCAAGGCCGACCTTGAGGTGGAGATGTCGGTGGTGCAGCGGCTGCGCCCGGCGATCCAGCTCATGCGCGAGAAAGGCGACGTCACCTCTGCCCGCATCTTCGAGGAGATCCTCGAGGACGAGGAAGAGCACATCGACTACCTGGAGACGGAGCTGGGCCTGATCCGCAGCCTCGGGGAGCAGCTCTACCTGGCCCGTTACGCCAAGCCGCACTCGTCGGACGACTGACCGCCGGGCAGCGCGCAGGCCGGGGCGGCCATCGTGTACGACCGCCCGGCCTCGGCGGCCACGACCCGCCTCGCCCGCCGGCCGTACCGTGAGCTCACCGGTACGCCCGCGTGCGGCGTGACCTGCGCCACCAGGCCGTCACGCCACGAGACTCCCACCGCCACGTCCCCCGCGCACGCCCCCGACGGGCAACGCCTGCGTCAGGTCACCGGGGGTGCCGCCGCCACGGCCGGCAACGCGATCAGCGGCGCCTTCAGCCGCCGGGGCGGAGGCTGATCTGCTCGCCGTGCTCCCGGAACCCGAGTGCCCGGGCCACCCGGCGCGACGCCTCGACCCGGGCCCGCCACTGCGGCAGCAGCCCGTTCGCCAGCGCGTCCGCGACGGCGGCCGAGGCGACCGCGCGGGCCAGCCCGCGCCCCCGGTGCGTGGTGGCGGTCAGCACGGAGACGTGCGCCGCCGTGTCGAGCCACGGCCGGTACGCCGCCGCCGCGACGACCTCCCGCCCGTCGCGGACCACGTACGCGGCCGACGTGGTCTCGTCGAGACCGCTCTCCTGCGCGTCCTCCTCCGGCACCGAGGCCACCAGCGCCAGCACGTCGCCGTGCCCCGGAGGCAGGCTCTCCGCCTGCGCGGGGGCGGGCACGAAGTCCGCCTCGTCGAGATAGGCGAGCGCCGCCGGCCCCAGGACGTCGCCGGCCGAGGGCCCCGCGAGATCGGTGAGCGCCGCCAGCCCGGCGCCCGACCCGAGGTGGGCGAGCAGCCGCTCCCGCACCGGCTCCACCAGGCCCGGCCGGGGCACGACGGCCAGGATCGCCCCGTCCAGCGTCACGATGCCGGACCATCCGGGCGGGCACATCCAGGACTCCGGCGAGACCGCCACGCTCACGCCTCCCCGGCCCGGGAACGTGACGGGGACCCGGGCGAGCCGGGCCCACATTTCGCGAGCGCGATTCACGGCATTCAACGACATTTCCCCATGATCGCAGTCGAATGTTCAGGGCCTGCCCTTGGCGTGGCGGGGTTGATCCTCTCTCGACCGGGCATGATCGTCCGATGATTCTCGGGCGGAAAACGGCGGTGCTTTAATCACGACGTACCGTATTTTAGCTGTGTTTGCCCAGGTCAATGGATAGGTCAACGACGAGTCAAACCGCGCGCTGTGCCCGGGAAACGATCGCCTAAGGTCCTACGATCGCTTCATGACCTGCGTACTTCTCGCCGAGGATGACACCTCGATATCCGAGCCACTCGCGCGTGCGCTGCGCCGCGAGGGCTATCAGGTTGAGGTGAGTCCCGACGGCCCGCAGGCCCTGGAGAGGGCCCTGTCGGGCGGCATCGATCTCATCGTTCTTGACCTTGGCCTGCCAGAAATGGACGGTCTCGAGGTCGCCCGCCGGATCCGGGCCGAAGGCCACGGCACTCCGGTTCTGATACTCACCGCCCGCGTCGACGAGGTGGACACCGTTGTCGGCCTCGACGCCGGCGCCGACGACTACGTGACGAAACCGTTCAGGCTGGCGGAGCTGCTCGCCAGAGTGCGCGCACTGCTGCGCCGCGGCACCTCCGAGACCCCGGTCGTCCAGGGGGTGCGCATCGACGCCGACTCGCGCCGCGCCTGGATGGGGGAGAAGGAGCTGCACCTGACCACCAAGGAGTTCGACCTGCTGCGCGTCCTGGTCCGCGACGCGGGCAAGGTCGTCACCCGCGAGCAGATCATGCGCGAGGTGTGGGACACCAACTGGTGGGGCTCCACCAAGACGCTCGACATGCACATCTCCTGGCTGCGCCGCAAGCTCGGTGACGACGCGGCCAAGCCGCGTTACATCACGACCGTCAGGGGAGTCGGCTTCCGGTTCGAGCGCGAGTAGGAGATGCGCCGCCGACTGCTCTCCTCCACCCTGGTCGTCGCGGTAATCGCGGTCCTGCTGCTGGGGGTCCCCCTGGGCGTCGTCGTCAGCCGCCTGATCGTCGATGAGGCGGCTCAGGAGCTTGGGGCGGAAGCCAAGCGTCTCGTGGGAGAGGTGGAGTACGCCCGTGTCCAGGAGACGCCGCTCGACCCCCAGCAACTGGAGCAAAAGTACCCGGGTAGGTTCATCCAGATCTGGGAACGTGGAACCCCCCTCAGGGTGACCGTCGTCGGCGAGCCCCCGCCGTCCGGTCACCTGATGACTGAGGACGCCCAGACCAACACCGGTGTCTACGTACGCATCAGCCGCGACCGCGATCAGGTCGAGCAGGACGTACGGGCCCGCCTGCTGCTCATCGTGGCCCTGGCCGTCGCCGCCCTGGCGGTGGCCGTGAGCCTGGCCGTCGTGCAGTCCCGCCGGTTGACGCTGCCCCTGCAGGACCTGGCGAAGATCGCCGACCGGCTGGGTTCCGGGGACGCGCGGCCGAGCAAGCACCGATACGGCATCCCCGAGCTCGACCGGGTCGCCCAGGTGCTCGACCGCAGCGCCACCCGCATCTCCGACCTGCTCACCCGCGAGCGCGAGTTCGCCACCGACGCCTCCCACCAGCTCCGCACCCCCTTGACCGGGCTCACCATGCGCCTGGAGGAGATCGTGGCCGCCTCCGACGAGCCGGACGTCGTGCGCGAGGAGGGCGAGGCGGCGATCGTCCAGGCCGAGCGGCTCACCGCCGTGATCGACGAGTTGCTGGCCGCGGCCCGCCGCCAGCGCCACGCCCAGGCCGAGCCGGTCGCGATCGACGAGGTGCTCGTCCAGCAGATCACCGAATGGGAGCCGGTCTTCCGGGACGCGCACCGTGCGCTGCAGCTCGACGGCTCCCGCGGCCTGAAGGCGATGGCCACGACGGGCGGGTTCGGCCAGGTGATCGCCTCGCTGCTGGAGAACTCCCTGCGTCACGGCGGCGGCGCCGTCACCGTCACCACCACCTGCGGCGACAACTACGTGGTGATCGAGGTCGCGGACGAGGGCCCCGGCATCGCCGACGAGATCGCCCCCAAGATCTTCGACCGGAACGTCAGCGGCGGCGGAGGCACCGGGCTCGGCCTGACGCTGGCCCGCGCGCTGGCGGCGGCCGACGGCGGCCGGCTGGAGCTGGTGCGCCGGCGCCCGGCGACGTTCGCCATCTTCCTGCGCCCCGCCGAGGACGACGGCCGGAACCGGGTGGTCAGCGGTCCTGCCTGACGCCGCCCTCGGGCAGCTCCACCGGGATCGGCTCGGTGGCCTCCAGGAACACCCACTTCTTGTACGACCAGTAGCGGAACAGGGTGCCGAGCCCCACGCCGACGATGTTGGCGATGTTGAGGCTGAGCGTGTCGTGCAGGTTGAGGGTGTAGGTGGTGAAGCCGATCGTCAGCATGCCGAACAGCAGTGCGATGCCGTTGAGCAGGAAGAACAGGAAATATTCGCGCCCCAGCCCGTTCTGCTCGCGGTGCCGGAAGGTCCACAGCCGGTTGCCCGCGTACGCGAACGTCGTGGAGATCGACGTCGCCACGACCTTGGACGTCAGCGGCCCCAGGTCGAACACCACGCTGCACAGGTTGAGCAGCCCCAGGTCGATGAGGAAGGCGATGGCGCCGATGCTGCCGAACTTGGCCAGCTCGTGCAGGAGGGAGGAGAACCGCTGGTAGAGGCGTTTGGTGAAGTCCACGTCTCTGCTCGGTCCCTTCCTAGTCAGAGCTGACATCCCCAGCGTACCGGCCGTGATGTAGGGCGGGATGTCAGACCCAGCAACATACCGCGCAAAGAACGTCTTTAGAAATATCGTCCTATGACCGGCATACCCCTTACATGGGCATTACGCTGCGATGACAGATCGAGGGCACGCGAGCGCTGGGCGGCCGTGCCCACAGGGCAACCCGGAACGGCCGCCCAGCCCCTGACTGCGACAGGCGGTGCCGGGTTGGGTCAGGGAAAGTCGTTGCGTCCCGGTAAGCTCACCTGGCGTGAGTTCATACAGCCCCATCGGACCGGTCGTCGGCATCGTCGGCGCGGGCCAGCTGGCCAGGATGTCGCAGCCGCCCGCCATCGCGCTGGGCGTCGAGCTGCGGGTGCTGGCCAACAGTCCTGAGGAGAGCGCGGCCCGGGTCATCGTCGACACGCGCATCGGAGACTACCGCGATCTTGGCGATCTCCGCGACTTCGCCAAGGGCTGCGACGCGATCACGTTCGACCACGAGCACGTGCCCACCGAGCACATCCGGGCCCTGGCCGCCAACGGCTACGTCGTGCACCCGGGCGCCGACGCCCTCGTGCACGCCCAGGACAAGGCCGTCATGCGCGAGCGGCTGTCCGAGATCGGCGTGCCCTGCCCGGCCTGGGCGCGGGTGCCGTCCGCCGAGGACGCCATTCGCTTCGGCGAGGAGCACGGCTGGCCGGTGGTGCTGAAGGCGGTGCGCGGCGGCTACGACGGGCGCGGCGTGTGGGTGTGCCGCAGCGCGGTGGAGGTCACGGAGGCGTTCGCGACCGGGGTCGAGCTCATGGCCGAGGCGTTCGTCCCGTTCGAGCGGGAGCTCGCGGTGCTGGTCGCCCGCTCGCCGCACGGGCAGGGCGTGAGCTATCCGGTCGTGGAGACCGTGCAGCAGGACGGCATCTGCGTCGAGGTGCTCGCCCCCGCTCCCGGGCTCGACCCGGAGCAGGCCGCGCAGGCCCAGCGCATCGGCCTGAAGATCGCCGACGAGCTCGGGGTGACCGGGCTGCTGGCGGTGGAGCTGTTCCAGACCGCCCGTGGCCTGGTGGTCAACGAGCTGGCCATGCGCCCGCACAACAGCGGCCACTGGACGATCGAGGGCTCGACGACGTCGCAGTTCGAGCAGCACCTGCGGGCCGTCCTGGACCTGCCGCTGGGCACGCCCAAGATGACCGCCCAGGTCGTCGTCATGGCCAACCTGCTCGGCGGCGACGACCCCGACCTGTTCAAGCGCTACGAGCACGTGCTGGCCCACGACCCCGGCATCAAGCTGCACTTCTACGGCAAGGAGGTGCGTCCGGGCCGCAAGATCGGCCACGTGACGGCCCTCGGCTCCAACCTCGACGAGGTGCGCGCCCGCGCCCGCCACGCCGCCGTCTACCTCATGACCGGGGAGTACACGTGAGAGAGAGCAGCGAGCGAACTCCCGATTTCCCGGTGCTGACGAAGGAGGCGCAGTGAAGATCGGCATTGTCATGGGGAGCGACTCCGACTGGCCGGTCATGAAGGCCGCCGCGGAGGCGGTCGCCGAGTTCGGGGTGCCGTTCGAGGCCGACGTCGTGTCGGCGCACCGCATGCCGGTCGAGATGATCGACTACGGCCGCCAGGCGGCCTCCCGCGGCCTCCGGGTGATCATCGCCGGCGCCGGCGGGGCCGCCCACCTGCCCGGCATGCTGGCCTCCGTCACGCCGCTGCCGGTGATCGGGGTGCCGGTGCCGCTGAAATATCTCGACGGGATGGACTCCCTGCTGTCGATCGTCCAGATGCCGGCCGGGGTGCCGGTCGCCACGGTGGCGGTGGGCGGGGCCCGCAACGCGGGGCTGCTGGCCGTACGCATCCTGGCCGCCTCCGACGAGGGGCTGCGGAAGCGGATGGAGGAGTTCCAGGAGCGGTTGAAGGAGCAGGCGTACGCCAAGGGCGAGAAGCTGCGCGCGGAGGCGGCCGAGCTCTGATAGCCCTTTTATCCTGGGCTTTCCGGCGGCTAGGGTGCCGGGATGGACGATCTGATCAAAGGTCACGCGGCTCGTGTGCGCGCCGCGGACCCGCTCCTCGCCGGCGAGGACGAGCTGCCCTTACGCCAGCGCGACGAGCTGCTCGAAACATCCGACGCCGTCGGCGTGGTGTCGGTGGACCGGATCGATCCAGGTGAGCTCCGGGCCTCCTGGTCCCCCCTGGTCGTACACCGCCTCCAGGCCAGGGTCGCCGGCCCCGACCCGGAGGCCGCGTTCGGCGCGCTGCTCGACCGGTGGCTGGCCGCGCCCCGCCGGGCCGAGCCCGGGCAGGCGCTGACCGTGTCGTGGCCGAGCCGCGACACCGTCCCCGCCAGGGCCCTGGCCGTACGCGGGTTCGCCCCCATCGCCGCGGCCGCCGTCTGCCGCATCCGCCCGCGCGCCGCGCATGCCGTGGCCGCCGTCCGCCGGGCCGGCCTCGGCGACCTGGAGGCGGTGGCGCGGATGTACGAGCGGCTGGTGGCCTACGACGCGCAGTTCGGCTGGGTGACCGTGCGCGCGTCCACCAGGGAGCGCATCAGGGAGTCGGTGGTGACCGAGGTGCTGCCGCTGGAGTGGTGCTGGCTGGCGGAGATGGGCGGTGAGCCGGTGGGCTGCGTCATCGTCCAGCCGCCCGGACGGTCGGGATGGATCGCGCGGTCGGTGAACGACTCGCCGGTGGCGTACCTGGGGGTCATGTACGTCGAGCCGTCGGCGCGGGGGCGGGGCGTGGGCGCGGCGCTCACCGAGGCGGCCCACGACCACGCGGCGGCCGGCGGGGTCTCGTCCATGGTGCTGCACCACGCGCTGCCGAACCCGGTGTCCACCCCGTTCTGGGCCCGCCGCGGCTATCGTCCGCTGGTCACCCAGTGGGTCCGGCACCTGGTCTAAGGGTGCGTGTCCGGCGGGAGGCCGCCCTCGGCCAGCTCGGGAACCGCCGAGGCCAGCCGCCACCGCCCGTCGGCCGTCTTCTCGAACGTGAAACGGTGCCTGAGCTGGTATTGCTCGGCCTGGGGTGCGTCCGGGAGGGTGCCTGCGGGGAAGAGCTTGGTGCGTTCGGTGAGGTAGAGGGCCGGGGCTCCGCCCTCGCCCTCGTGGCTGTGGTCGTGGTCGAAGCGCGCGTCCTGGACGGTCACCTCGGCCCGGTCGTGGCCGCCGTTCACGGAGCGGAGCAGCTCCCGGCGGCGGTCGATCGCCAGGGCATCGGCGGCCAGGCGCCGCCGGAGGGCATCGGTGACCGGGGCGCGGGTGAGCTCCCCCTCCGGCGCGTCGGTCGTCAGCCGCGCCGCCCGGTCGTCGAGGTAGGTCCGCGCGATCGCCAGCAGCTCGCCCTCGGCCTGGGCGGCCACGGCGGGCCGGGCCTCCGGCCGCAGCGACAACAGGCACACCAGGATGGCGGCACCGGACAAGAGCCTGGCCGTCCTGTCCATACGGCTCCTCACGGATGACCCGGGGGCCAAGGGGGGCTTGGGGGCGATGGGGACCCGGCGCTGGTGGGCTAGGGGCGGCCCAGGGCGCGGTAGTGCCAGCCGGCCGACCGCCACATCTCGGAGTTGAGGGCGTTGCGGCCGTCCACGATGCGCCGGGTGGCGACCACCGCACCCAGCTCCACCGGGTCGAGCTGCAGGAACTCCTGCCACTCGGTGAGAAGCAACACCACATGCGCCCCGCGAACCGCCTCGACGGCCGACTCACCGTAGTTGAGCTCGGGATGTGCCTTACGGGCGTTGTCGAGCGCGATCGGGTCGTACACGGTGACCTGTCCGCCCTGGTGCCCGATCGTCACGGCGACGTCGAGCGCGGGGGAGTCGCGGATGTCGTCGGAGTTCGGCTTGAACGCGGCTCCCAGCACGCCCACGGTGCACCCGTGGAAGGAGCCGCCGGCCAGCTCCCTGGCCAGGTCCACCATGCGGGCGCGGCGCCGCATGTTGATGGCGTCCACCTCGCGCAGGAACGTCAGCGCCTGGTCCGCCCCCAGCTCGCCGGCCCGCGCCATGAAGGCCCTGATGTCCTTGGGCAGGCAGCCGCCGCCGAACCCGAGCCCGGCGTTGAGGTAGCGGCCGCCGATGCGGTCGTCGTACGACAGCGCCTCGGACAGCAGCTCGACGTCGGCGTGCGCGGCCTCGCAGACCTCGGCCATGGCGTTGATGAAGGAGATCTTGGTGGCCAGGAAGGCGTTGGCGGCCGTCTTGACCAGCTCAGCGGTGGCGAAATCGGTCACCACGACGGGAATCTCGCCCAGCGGCTCGTACACCTCGCGCAGCATCTTCTCCGCACGTTCGCTGCGCACGCCCAGGACGATGCGATCGGGGTTCAGGGTGTCCTGGACGGCGAACCCCTCGCGCAGGAACTCGGGGTTCCACGCCAGCTCGGTCTGCCCGCCGGCGGGAGCGAGCCGGGCCAGCTTCTCGGCCAGCCGCCCCGCGGTGCCCACGGGCACGGTGGACTTGCCGACGACCAGGCACTCGCGATCGAGGAGCGGGGCGAGGGATTCGAGGGCGTTGTCCATGTAAGTAACGTCCGCGGCGTACTCGCCGCGTTTCTGCGGAGTGCCCACGCAGATGAAGTGCACGTCGCCGAAGGCGGCGATCTCCTCGTACGAGGTGGTGAAGCGGAGCCGGCCGGAGTCGAGACCGCGGCGGAGGACCGGTTCGAGGCCGGGTTCGTGGATCGGGAGCTCGCCCGCGTTCAGTCGACGGATCTTGTCAGCGTCGATGTCGAGGCCCAGGACGTCGAATCCGAGATCGGCCATGCAGGCTGCATGCGTGATCCCCAGGTATCCGGTCCCGATCACCGTGAGGCGATATGGCACGAGTGAGCTCCTTTCGATCGCGCAGGCATGCTACCGGCCCTCGCTACCTCCTACGTGCCACCTGCACCTCTTCGCAAACCGTACCGGCTGGTAACAAGATGGTCGGACGTCCTAGTATTCGATGCATGAGCTTCCCGCTATACGCACCCGCCGAAGAGCACGACATGCTCAGGGAGACGGTAAGGGCCCTGGCCGACGAGAAGATCGCGCCGCACGCCGCCGAGATCGACGAGACCGAGGAGTTCTCCTGGGACGTCTACAAGGCGCTCGTGGCATCGGACCTGCACGCCGTGCACGTCCCTGAGCAGTACGGGGGCGCGGGGGCCGACGCTCTGGCCACCGTGATCGTCATCGAGGAGGTGGCCCGCGCCTGCGCGTCGTCCTCCCTGATCCCCGCCGTCAACAAGCTCGGCACGGTGCCGCTGCTGCTCTCGGCGTCGGAGGAGCTCAAGACCCGCTACCTGGCGCCGGTGGCCCGGGGGGAGGGGATGTTCTCGTACGCGCTGTCGGAGCCGGAGGCGGGCTCGGACGCGGCGGCCATGAAGACGCGGGCGGTGGCGGACGGGGACTCGTACGTGCTGAACGGCACCAAGATGTGGATCACCAACGCCGGAGTCTCCGAGTACTACACGCTGATGGCGGTCACCGACCCCTCGGCCGGCCCGCGCGGCATCTCCGCCTTCGTCGTGGAGAAGTCGGACGAGGGCGTCTCTTTCGGCCCCAAGGAGAAGAAGCTCGGCATCAAGGGCTCGCCCACCCGCCAGGTCATCCTGGACAACGTCCGCATCCCGGCGGACCGCATGATCGGCGCGCCCGGCACCGGCTTCAAGACGGCCCTGGCCACCCTGGACCACACCCGCATCACCATCGCCGCCCAGGCCCTCGGCATCGCCCAGGGAGCGCTGGACTTCGCGATCGGCTACGTCAAGGAACGCAAGCAGTTCGGCCGGCCGGTGGCCGACTTCCAGGGCGTGCAGTTCATGCTCGCCGACATGGCCATGAAGCTCGAGGCGGCGCGTCAGCTCACGTACCACGCGGCGGCGAAGTCGGAGCGGGCGATGCACGGCGACCCCCAGAAGGACCTCACGTTCCTGTCGAGCGCGGCGAAGTGCGCGGCCTCGGACGCGGCCATGGAGATCACGACGGACGCGGTGCAGCTGCTGGGCGGGTACGGCTACACGAAGGACTTCCCGGTGGAGCGCATGATGCGCGACGCCAAGATCACCCAGATCTACGAGGGCACCAACCAGATCCAGAGAATGGTCATGGCCCGCCAACTCCTCAGGTAGCTCTGGCATGCGGAAACCCCGCCTGCCGATCGGCAGAGGCGGGGTTCGCTGTCTCGTGATCGGGACGGGAGGGCCCGGCGGCGCGGAGCCGGGAACGGGTCAGAAGTACGGTGCCCAGCCGGGACCGACGGTCTTCGCGCTTGCGAACTGGTTGCCACCCCGGCCGTTCCAGAGGTACAGCGTGTCGTTGTGGACGGCCGCGATGTCGGTGTGGCCGTCCCGGTCGACGTCGCCGAGGGACATCAGCGTGTTCGCGTACGGTGTCCAGCCTGGCCCGGTCCTCGTCCTGGTGGTGAACTCGTTGCCGCCTTCGCCGTTCCAGATGTAGAGGTCGCCGGTGGCCTTCTCCACCGCGGCCAGATCGCCGATGGCGTCACCGTTGAAGTCGCCGCCGATCGGCCGGGTGTAGTTGTTCCAGCCGGCGCCGATGGTGGTCCTGCCGGAGAACTTGTTGCCGCCCTGGCCGTTCCAGGCGTAGAGGGTGCCGTTGAGGGTGGCCGCGATGTCGTTGTGGCCGTCCTGGTTGATGTCGCCCACGGACGTCAGAGTGTCCGCGTACGGTGTCCAGCCGGGACCGAGCTTCTCCGGGGTGCTGAACTCGTTGCCGCCCTGGCCGTTCCAGACGTGCAGCAGGCCGGTGCTCTTTTCGGCGGCGACCAGGTCGGTGCGCCCGTCGTCGTCGAAGTCGCCCGCGATCGGCCGGGTGAAGGCGTCCCAGCCGTCTCCGACGCGGGTTCTGCCCCAGAAGTCGTTGGCACCCCTGCCGGTCCAGAGGTTCAGCGATCCGGTCTTGGCCGAGAAGAGGTCGCCCACGCCGTCAGCGTTGAAGTCCGGCGTGTTCGCCGCGGTCATGGCGGCATAGTGCGTCGCGAGCTCCTTGTTCGTGAGCGCGTGGTTGTAGATCGCGAACTTCCCGATGGCACCCTTGAACCAGGACGCCTTGCTGCGGGTCCCGACCCGGACGGGGGCCGGTCCGGGCTTGGGCCGCACGATGACCTCGTCCGGCTGGCCGGGGCGGAAGACCAGGTTCGACGAGCTCACGAGCACGCCGTTGCGGTAGCTCCGCACCTTGCCGTACTCGCCTTCCGAGGTGTCGAAGGTGAACGCGATGTGGATCCACTCGTTGACCCGCACGGTCTGCTGGATGCCCGCCCCGGCGCCGAAGCCGCCGTCGAGGTTCCAGGCGTATCCGGAGATCCGGTTGGGGCGGTCCTCGTCGTTCACCTTCGAGTACATCCGGCCCGCCCACTCCTGGTCGCCGCCGCTGCCCGACTTCGTGCCCTTCCCCAGGAAGTAGACGTAGCCGCTCTGCTCCTC
The DNA here is from genome assembly GCF_041950495.1 of Nonomuraea sp. MTCD27. Taxonomy (NCBI): domain Bacteria; kingdom Bacillati; phylum Actinomycetota; class Actinomycetes; order Streptosporangiales; family Streptosporangiaceae; genus Nonomuraea; species Nonomuraea sp. MTCD27. Next base: position 125,621 of record NZ_JBGNUW010000020.1, read on the forward strand.
GTCGGGGAACTGCAGGGTGTGCGGCCTGATCCAGGCCTCCACGGTGAACTTGCCGGTCGTGGAGATGTGGAACCTGTCGGCGTTGGGCACCTCGAAGTATCCGGATGATCCGTTGAAGACCGAGGCGCCGTCCCGGTTGGGAAGCTGGACCGAGCTGGTGACATTGTGGAAGGTGCCCTTGTACCCATTGCCGGTCCGGTCGGTCTCCGTACCGTAGGACGGGTGTGACAGCCGCCAGTAGGAGGCCGGCCGGTGCGACAGCACCAGCTTGTCGTACGCGCTCAGCCCTCCCGGCTGGGCCGCCGCGGATCCCTGGGCGTTCGCGGTCGCCGCCATGGGCGCGTGGACGTTCGCGATCGCCGCCACCAGCACGGCGCTCATTCCCACCACGAGGGCGCGCCGGTGTGCCTTGCTGAGCCGTCTCCGCATGACTTGGGTGCCTCGCCCTTCCTGGGTCCTGTGCTCCAACGCACAAAAGCTAGGAGACGGCGGTATAGCGGTGGTATGTCCGGTCCGTGCACGGTGATCGGGACCCCGCCGCAGGCACACGGCTCGCGCTCGGTACGGCTTCCGTTCCCACGCTCGGTCGGATCCGACCCACGCCGTAGGCGTGCCTCCTGATCAGCGCACCGTTCAAGGGCCGGTTCGCGCCTCCACCGCCGCGCAGGCGTCGACGGCGCGTTTCAGCCTCCGCTCGATCTCTCGCGGGTGCCGTCCGAGGCAGGAGCGGGCCTCCGCCAGCGCGGTGACCGCCTTGCTCATCGCCTCGGTCCGCCATGGCGCCGGCTGGGGCGTGCCCGAGAACAGGCGCTCGCAGAGTGCGGCGAGCCGGGCGTACGGGGCCAGGGTGGCCGCCAGCTGGGCCTCCGCGGCCACCGTCCCCGTGACCGGGGGGAACTCGGTCGCCTCGACCAGGTCGTACAGGTTCGCGGGCTCGTCCTCGAGCGACTCCTGGAACGCCAGGACCCGGTCCAGCATCGCCTGCGCGAGGTCGTCGCTCTCGCCGCGCAGCTTCTCGACGGCCGCGTCCACGACCTCGCGCAGGTCGTTCCGCAGCACGCGCCGGGACAGCAGGGCGATGGTGGCCTCCTCGCCGTCCTTGAGCTCGTGCTTGAGGTCCACGCACGACCGTGCGGTACGGATGAGGTCGCGCGCGTGGCCGCCGGACCACGCGTAGCAGAACAGCACGAACACCTTGGAGAAGTCGCGCGCCCGCCGCGAGATGAGCGTCTGTGACTCCTCCAACGACAGCGGACCGACCGGGATGATGGTGTCGAACGCCGAGTCGAACACGTCCCGCACCGGCACTCCCCGCGCGGCGAAGCTGTGCATGGCGTCGGTGGACACGGAGAGGACGAAGTGTGCCTTGGCGACGTGGAACAGGTCCTTGAGGCCGTTGATCGCGTCGACGGCCTCGGCCGGGTCCGCCAGCTTGTCCAGCTCGTCCACGCAGATGACGACGGGTTTGTTGCTGAGCGCGAGCAGCTGGTCGATGAACTGCCGGAGCGCCTGGACCGACTCGGCGTGGGTGACCTCGCGCTCGGTACGGGACAGCTTGCTGCCGCCTTCGAAGCCGGATCCGCCGACCTTCGCCGCGGTGGTCGCGCTCCGCTCGACCGTCGTGGACCAGCGCAGGAACTCCAGCTGTTGCAGGCAGAGCTCACGTGTCGTCTGCGGCGAGACCATCAGTCTCGTCTGGCCCTGGAAGAGGGCCCACCACCGGCTGACCACGAACCCGATGACCAGGCCGCCCAGCACGACGGCCGTGATGCCCGTCCACCCGAGGTTGACCGGATTCGGCACGGGACGGTTCTTGTCGTAGATCCACAAGGTGATCAGGAGGGACACCGCCACCGCCGCCAGGAGCGTCCGCAGCACCACTCGCAGGGCCGGCGCCGCCATGCGGTCGCGGATGAGGTTCGCCTCGCCGGGATTGAGGCAGACCTGTGCCAGCTCGCCGTGGATGAGGCGGGTGAACTCCACGGCGGAGTACTGCACCGGCGCGCTGACCAGGGCGACATGGCAGTCGAAGGACTCGTCCTGCCGCAGTCGCCGCATCAGGGTGGTCTTGCCCGAGCCGCGGGCGCCGGCCAGCCCGGTCGCCGAGGACTCGTGCTCGCCGATGAAGGCTCGGAGCCGCTCGTACGTGCGGGACGGAATGGTGTCCTGAAGGTTGAGCTCCACCAGCGCGGGAGCCTGGGAGGTGCGCAGCGTGCCGGACCAGCGCACCTCCTCGCCCTGCAACTCGCTGATGGCGAGGCGGATCAGAGCGCGCAGCGGCGGCAACAGGGCTTTCCGGAGCTCTCGGGAAGCGAGCACACTCTGCTGCCGGATCGTTTTCCACAGCTTCACCACGGCGAGCATCCCCAGCGCCACCAGGCCGATCGAGAACGCGGCGTTGGCCGCCCTTGAACGGAAGGGGATCCCGGTGCTCAAGAGCGTGGCCCCGAGGACGAGGAGGGACGCCACGAGAAGTGCCAGGGTGGCGATGGCCCAGGGCCGGCGCCATGCACGGCGAGCCTTGCCGACCGCCGCGATGTCCTCACCCAGCAGATTGGAGAGCTCATCGGCCCGCTGCCGGATGTCGTCGACTATTTCCGCGTGAAGCTCGGCTTCGCACTTCAGTTCGGGCTCGTTCTCCAGCAGCTCGCGTGCGATCTGCGCCAACTCCGCAGGGCGCAGGCGATCGGCCATGCCGCGCATCACCACCCCCGCCGGCGCGATCTGTGACACCGATTTAGGTCACCAAAAATGCAGCTGTGGGTCAGGAGGAAAAAGCAGTTTCTTGTGTCCAGGAATTTTATCCGGGAGGGGCTTTTGACGCTAGACATAGCATGATAGAAGACTTTCTTGGATGATTGCGGCATTACTTACGCCGGATATCAAGCCAGGTCGCCATCATTTGGGAGCCCCGGCATGGACGGTCATGCGTATGCGGCAGGCAGAATGTGTGCGCGACCAGGCATCCGTTCTTGTCCGCGGCAATGGGTACGGGAGATCATGATGCGACAGGTTGCGGTGTCGGCAGGAGCCTCTTCGTGACCGCGTACGATGCCGACCCGTGGGTCGGCCTCCGGCCGTTCGGCAGGGATGACGAGGCCAGGTTCTTCGGCCGCAACATCGAGACCCGCGAGGTGGCCGAGCTCTGGCAGCGAAACCGGCTGACCCTGCTGATCGGGGACTCGGGTGTCGGAAAGACGTCCCTGCTCCACGCCGGGGTGGCTCCGTACCTGGCCAACAGCGGAGCGCACGTGGTGCCCGTCGGTGACCCGAGCTACCGCAGGACCCTGCCGGCTCCGGTGATCACGGCCCGAGGTCGCACCCTCTTCGCGCTCCTGTCGTCGTGGCAGCCCACGGAGGACCCCGCCCGCTGCGTCGGCCTGACGATCTCGGCGTTCCTCCGGCGGCAGGCACCACCTGGCACGTCGATTCTGGTGGCGATCGACGGCGCCGAGAGGGTGATCCGCAGTTCTGTCGCGGCGAAGCCGGAACACCGTCTCTTCCGCGAGGAACTGGAAGCCGCCCTGCGGGCCTTTCCGGACGTCCACCTGCTGCTGTCGATCCGGCCGGACTGCGTCGAGGAGGCGCGCAGCCTCTGCGGGGCGCTGGGCGAGACTCCGGCGGAGTACGAGCTGCCGCCGCTGGACCGGCAGTCCGCGATCGAAGCGTTGACGGGGCCGCTGCGGGGCACCCAGCTGCAGTTCGACCACGGCATGCCGGCGCGACTCGTGGACACGCTGACGGTCGAGCACGGCACGTCGGGTGCCGCGCTCGTGGAGCCGGTCCTGCTGCAGATGCTGTGCGCCGAACTCTTGGAAGGCGTGCGCGGCGGCGGGACGTTGTCCGTCGTCGTCGAGAAGGTGCTCAACGACGTGGACGGAACGCTGGCCGACTTCTGCTCCCGCACGCTGTTCAGGCTGACCAGCGACCACGGCCTGCCCACCTGCGAGATCGGCGGCTGGATGCGCCGGACGTTCACCAGGTCATCTGAGGGGACGTCGCCTCACGAGGCGGCACCCGCGCCCCAGGGCGACCGTCCGAAAGAGATCACGGACACCGTTGTCCGCGCCGTGGAGGACCGGCATCTGCTCAAGTTCTGCCGGCTGGCCGGCGGGGACGGCTTCCAGCTCCAGCATCCGCGACTGGCGAGCGCGCTCCAGCGGCTCCGAGAGGCACCGGCGACGTGGCCGGAGCCCACCGCGGGCGACCTCCTGCGTGAGGCGGAGCAGGCGATGTCCGTGGGCAATCCGAAGCTCGCCGAGAAGTACGCGCGAGCGGTGCTGGCCAAGACCGAAAGGGAGCACGGCCAGATCCATATCTCCGCCTGGATCATCCTGGGCGACATCGCCTTCGCGCGGGCGGACCACGACGCCGCACGGCACGCCTACGACCAGGCGCTGGCGATCGAGGCGATGACGGACTCCAGGTCCCCCGCCGTCGCGTACCTGTTCGCCGCGATAGCGCGCGTCCACCTCCTCCAGGGGGATACGGAGAACGCGCTCGGCAGCGCGCGGGCCGCTCGGCTCATCACGGCGGGTGAGACGATCACCTTGCTGGAGCTCGGGCAGGCTCTCTGGCACACGAGCCGGTACCAGACGGCGGTCAAGGAGTTGAACGCCGTGCTGGAGCGGGATCCAGAGCATGCCGAGGCCCGCCGCATTCGCGGAGAGATCTACGCGGACTGGGACAAGTGGCAGGAAGCCCTGGACGACCTGGGCAGTGTCGCCATCGCGGCCCCGCTGTCGGCCCGCGCGGCGTACATCCTGGCGGCGAGCCGCAATGCCCCCGTCTCGCGGAGGGAGGTGGAGGAGCTTCGCGAGGAGGGGCGGACACATGGCCTGGTCCTGCTGTACCTCGCCCGGTCGATGCGCAGGCATGGATATCGGGACCTTGCCGCGGAACTCGCCACCGAGGCCCTCCGGGCGACGAATCCACGCCTGTCACGCCATCATCGAACGCAGGCCGAGAAAATCGTGCGAAGGCAGTAACGTACGGGAAACGCTAAAGGGGCTGACTTCTGCCCGATTGTGGCGTTGTGTCTTAATCGCGGTCGAAATGGCCAACGGAGTTACTGAACCCGGCGATGGCTTCGGTGTCGCGCCGATCGGGCGCCATCAGGCTCCTCATCGCGTAGGCGAAGGCCGAGCCGTCGAGTTCGTCGAGGTCGCGGAGGGACAGATCGGAACAGTTAGGCAGCTGACCTGCCAGTTCGTTCTCCTGTTGCTCCATGACCAACTCCCAGCCTGATGCATCACGGTCCAGTGTCCGGGACAGCATACAAGCTGGGTGACACCTCTGGTACGGGGACGGCGCCGCGAAGATACTTGGAAAGGTTATCGACACGATACATGATTGGCCGATCAATCCGTTTACTCTGAGGTGCCTTGCTCGAGTTCTTTATTCTTGCGTTGGCGCTTGGGTGTGACATGGCCGGTTTCCGGCGTGCCATTGACCGTATCGAAGCGTTGTTCAACGTTGAGACTGGAGTCTACGATTCGGAGGTGGCCCTGTGACCGGTACACAGCCGAGCGAAGTAAGACGGTCAGCGGCGCCCGAGGTTTGGGGCAAGATTCCGCCCAGGAACAAGAACTTCACCGGTAGAGAAGTGCTCCTCGAGAAACTGCGCTCGGGGATGACCGCCGGGACCAGCGGTCAGGTCACGGTGGTCCTCCCGCGGGTTCTTCCGCATGCCCTGCACGGTCTGGGCGGTGTCGGGAAGACGCAGATGGCGGTCGAGTACGCCTACAGATACGGCAACGAGTACGACCTCGTCTGGTGGATCTCCGCCGACCAGCGGGTGCTCATCCGCTCGTCGCTGGCGTCGCTGGCTCCTTATCTGGACCTCCCGTCGGCGGCGGCGATCGGCGTCGAGGACGCGGCCAACGCCGCGCTGGACGCGCTGCGGCGCGGCAAGCCGTACAACCGCTGGCTGCTCATCTTCGACAACGCGGACGAGCCGGAGGAGATCCGGGACGTGATCCCCGACGGGCCGGGCCATGTCCTGATCACTTCACGCAACCACCGGTGGGAGGACGTCGTCGAGGCCGTCCCGGTCGACGTCTTCACCCGGGCGGAGAGCATCGCGTTCCTCAGCAAGCGGGTCCGCAGGGCGATCGCTCCCGAGGACGCCGACCGGCTCGCCGACCAGCTGGGAGACCTTCCCCTGGCGCTGGAGCAGGCCGGTGCGCTCCAGGCCGAGACGGGCATGCCCGTCGACGAGTACATCGAGCTGCTGAACGAGCACGCCAGCCAGCTCCTCGACGAGGGCAAGCCGACCGAATACCCGATCTCGATGACGGCGGCCTGGAACCTCTCGGTCAGCCGGCTGAGCGAGCGGCGCCCGGAGGCCATCGACCTGCTGCGCTGCTGTGCCTTCTTCGGCCCGGAGCCGATCCCGCGCGATGTGTTCAGCCAGCGCGTCACCGGCCTGAGCCCTCAGCTGAACGAGCTGCTCGCCAATCCGATCAAGCTGAGCCGGTCGGTGGGCGAGCTGGGCCGCTTCGCCCTGGCGCGCATCGACCCGAGCAGCCGGACCATCCAGGTGCACCGGCTGATCCAGGCGCTCGTACGCGACGAGCTCGACCCCGAGGAGAAGGCCGGGCATCTCGCGGACGTCCACCGTCTGCTGACCGGCCTGCAACTGGGCAATCCCGAAGAGTCAGTTAACTGGGGCCGTTACGGCGGCATCCTGGGGCATGTCGTGCCCGCCCGGGTCCAGGAAAGCCGAGACCTGAAAGTGCGCGACTTCGCGCTGAACCTGGCGCGTTATCTGTACATGTCCGGCGACGGGTTCGCGCAGGAGTTCGTCAACCTCTTCATCGACCAGTGGGAGAAGGACTCCGGCCCCGACGATCCCCACGTGCTCAAGGCCTATCGCGAGCAGGGCAACATCCTGCGCCAGCTGGGCAAGTACAACGAGGTCTACGAGCTCAACCAGCGGACCCTCGGCAAGATGCGCCGGGTGGGCACGCCCGACGACGAGCTGCTGCTCCTGGTCAGCGGCATCGGCGCCGACCTGCGGGCGCGAGGCGACTTCGCCGCGGCCCTGAGCCATGACGAGGACTCGGTACGCCGGCACGAGGCGGCCTTCGGCCCCGAGGATCAGCGAACCCTGCGCGCGAAGAACAACCTGGCCCTGGACTACAGTCTCACCAGTCGTTTCCATCGGGCTCGGGAACTGCACGAGATCGCCTACATCGGGCTGCAGGACGCGCAGGCGGGCGCGGCGACCGTGCTGGTTCACTGGAACGCGCTCGCACGTGCGGTCCGCCTGTCCGGTGACTACGCTGAGGCCAGCGACCTGGGCGAGGAGGCTCTCGCCTACGGTCTGGAGTATCTGGGCGGCGATCACCCCACCTACCTCTGGACCGCCAAGGACCTCTCCATCGCCTGGCGGAGGCTCGGCGAGCTCGACAGGGCACTGGAGATGTGCACCGACGTGCACGGCCGCTATGTCCGAAGGTACGGCCTCGACCACCCCGACACGCTGGCCGCGGCCATGTCCCTGGCCAACGTGCAGCGCAACAACGGTCAGGAGCAGGAAGGACTGGAACTGGCGGCCGACACCGTGAAGCGCTATCCGCACGTCTACGGCGCCGACCATCCGTACTGTCTGGCCTGCACGGGCAACCTGGCGCTGCTGCACCGCACCTGCCAGGACCCGGAGAAGGCCCGCGCGCTGAACGAGGAGACGCTGGAGAAGCTCGAGCGGCGTCTCGGGCGCAACCACCACTACTACCTGACCGTGGCGACCAACCTGGCGAGCGACCTGGCGGCGCTGGGGTTGTACGACCTGGCCGTGGAGCGCGGCCGCGACACCTATGGCCGGCTGACGGAGCTCGTCAGCCAGAACCATCCGATGAGCCTCGCCTGCGCCGCCAACCTTTCGGCCGACCTCAAGCGCCTCGGCACGCCCGAGGCCGTCGAGGAGGCGGCCACTCTCCGCGAGGCCACCCGCGACCGGTACGCGCAGAGGCTCAACCTGGAGCATCCCGACGCCATCGCCTTCATGGAGGAACGGCACCTGGACCTCGACTTCGACCCGCCGCCGATCTGACGACCGAGGTCTCCGGGCCTCAGGCGAGTGAGGGCAACTGGCCGGCCGGTGGTTCGCCGTTGCGTTGGCGCCAGCCGGCCAGGTGCCGGCCGATCGAGACGCGGGCGCGGCGGGTGGCCTCGGCCGGTACGTCCTCGGCACACATCTCGGCCATCGTGCCGGCCATCTCGGCGGTGAACAGATCGCCTTCGGCGGTGAGCCGGCCACTTGTCCGCAGCGCCCGGATCGCCGCCTCGGTGCCGTCGCGCCACTGGGCGAACTCCGTGTGCGCGCGGAGCAGCAGGTCCGCCGGATGCGGCTCCTGGCGTTCCACCCTCCAGAACGCCGCGATGCCCATGTGCGCGTACGCGCCCTGGAGCAGGCCGCCCAGCGGGCGCGGGTCGTCACGCCACGGCGCGTAGTAGCGGCTGCCGTCGTCCGGCTGCGTCAGGGGGATGAGATCCAGCAGGCCGCTCAGCTTCGCGTGCTGGGACTCGTGCGCCAGGGTCACCGCGAACGAGTGCGGATCGGGCGGCGTGGAGAGCCCGATGTTGCCGAAGGCCAGTTTGGAGGTGGCGCTGGAGGTGCCGTTCTCCGGCCCGATCAGCGGCGTCAGCACCGTGACCACGGCAGTGGTCTCCTCGGCGACCTGGCGGTGCCGGTCGATGAGGATCTCCCAGGCCGGCTGGAGCGTCGACTCCCACCCGTGCAGCTCCGCCTCGCCCAGCCGGCCCTCGGTCCGCCGCGCGCCCGGCATCCGGTTCGGGTCGAGGTCGTCGACGACGAACTCGACCGCCACGCCGCGATGCGAGGCCCGGATGCGCCGCAGGCCTTCCCATGAGGGATCCGCCCCGACGCGTACGGTGACCCCGCCGGCGCTGATCTCCGCCTCGCCGTCCCCGGTACGCACGACGGCGAACCGGCCTGCGCCGGGGACGATCGCCCGGCCCAGCGACGGGAGCACGACCGCGCCGTCCATCACGGGCACCTCGATCGTCTCGCTGCGCCCGGACCGGATCGCCGCGACCGCCGCCAGCGACGCCATGGCGCTCGGAGTCTCCCAAGGAGCCGGCGGTGTCCCGCCGCTGAGCGCGTGGAGCGTGCGCAGCCCCCAGGAGCCGACGGTCGGATAGCGGAGCACCGCCCTGGTCACCTCGGGTGCGGCCTCCTGGATGTCGGCGAGCAGCTCGTAGGCGTGCCGGACCCGCGGGGCATCTTCCTCGGCGAGGTCGCGGACGCCGCGCAGGAGCAGCAGGCGTTTGCTGTCCTGCGCCGTCCACAGGCGCTCGACGGCGTCGCGGCCGCCGCCGCCCGCGGCGAGTTCGAGGAACACCTCTTTCGGCAGGGAATGCGGTGTCAACGGCATGGGCGTGAGGTTGCCTCTCTGCGGATCGGTGGTCTGTGCGGAAGCGCGACGACGCCGGCTGCGGTCGCGCACGGCGGCGATGTCGTCGTTAACCGCGTGCTGGACATGTTTGATGAGCCGGAAGAGGTCGCGGCAGTAAACGCTGGGATTGGCGAATCCGGTGCCCGGGCGATAGCGATGGGGATAGAGCCCCGCGCCGCAGACACGCCGTATTTCGCACGCCTGGCATTCCGGTGACAGCGCGCGCTCGCCGATCTGCCGGGCGGCGATCGAGGGCAGCATGAGGGCCTCGTCGAAAGCGTGGGCGCCGACGTGCAGCGGCGTACGGGTGGCTCCGTCGTAGGCCGATTTGAGGCTGTCCACCTGTTCGATGCCGCCGTCGGTCTCGACGACGACGACGGCGACCGCGGATAGCCCGACGGCCTCGCTGCGCGAGGGGCGTCCGAGCACGAGACGAATGATCTCGTCGAACAGGCGGAGCCGGGTCTCGCGCTCCGGCGCGTGGTACCAGCGGTCGAAGACGGCGATGAGCCAGTCGCCGTACGGGGCGTCCGTACCGTCCGGCCGGAGGCCCGGCGGAGGGGTCTCCCAGGTGCCGTGCGGCAGCAGGAAGTCCATCGTCGGCGGACCGTACGCCAGGAGCGCCTCGTACGTGCCGACGGGGTCATTCCGCAGGTCGATCGTGCACAGCAGCCCGTTGAACAGGTGCCGGAAGGCGGGGGAGGTGAGGTTGGTCAGCCCGGCGTGGACCCGGTCGTAGCTGCCCTGCCCCGCCGGTCCGCGGCGGTGGCGGTCGTTGGCCTCGCGGTCGCCGTCGAGGCTGACCGCGACGAGGACGCCGAGTTCGTCGAACAGGTCGAGGAAGACGGGGTCGAGGAGCACCCCGTTGGTCTGCACCTGGACGTTCACCGTCACGCCGGGGTCGACCGCGGTGCGTACGGCGTTCACCGCGTAGCGGATGTGGTCGGCGCCGGCGAGCAGGGGCTCGCCGCCGTGGAGGATCACGTCCACTTCGGACAGGCGGTTCAGCCGCGCGTGCTCGGCGATGCGTGCCGCGACGGAGTCGATCGTCGACTGCGACATCCGCCGGGGCTGGCGGCGCCAGCCCTGGTCGGCCATCTCGTACATGTAGCAGTAGGTGCAGGCGAGATTGCATCTGCTGTGAATCTTGAGGACGAACTGCTGGAAGGGTGTGGGCCGCCAGCCGCCCTCCAGCAGGGCGTTGATGTCCAGATCCATGGGCCATTCGAGGCGCGGCGTGGCCTCTCCGAAATCCGCACTCACGCCCACCAACCCCTAAGGAGATTCGAGCACCACGGCACGAAAATCCGTTCATCGGCTACTTCTGAATGAATAGAGGGCATTCATGTTCGACCAATGTCACCCTTGCGACCCGCCGCGATCTTATCGCCGATTCGCCGGTGTACGAAGGCGCATTGACGCAGCCGCGAGGTGGCGATCGTGTTTCGATCGGATAACCCGCGGATGCCGACTATCCTTCGCGACTCCGGATCTGAGTGCGTCGAGGGAGGTCCGCGATGCCGCCGCCCTCCGGGTCCGGGATGCGAGATGCCCGGCCGGGTCAGGTCCGGGTCAGGAGGGCGCGCAGGCCGGGGGCGAACCTGTCAGGGTCGTCGGCGAAGCCGGTGTGGTCGCCGGGGAACGGGACGGGGTCGAGGCCGAGGGCGAGCCCCAGCGCTCGGGAGGTGCGGTCGCACAGCTGCCCGGCCGACTCCTCGCCGATGCCGATCACGAGGCCGGGCGCCGAGCGCAGCCGGTCCAGGTCGGGCCGCCAGCGGGTGGTGCCCTGCAGCTCGTGGGCGAACCAGTGGCGCTCGTCGGCGACGTGCCGCGGGTCGCGTTCACCGCCGAACATCATCTCCAGCGCCCCCTCGGGCAGCGCGATGCCGGCCTGGGCCATGAACTTCGCCCAGGCGCCGATGGCGTCGCCGCCGAGGTAGGTGGCGATGAGGTCGTCGGTCTTGGCGTGCTGCTGGTCGCGGTCCTCCAGGAGATCGAGCAGCGGGGGTTCGTGGGCGATGACGGCGCGCAGTTGCTCGGGATGGCTCTGGGCGTGGGCGAGGGCGGTGACGGCGCCGCCGCTGGAGCCGAACACCGTGGCGGGTCCGGCGTCCACGTGGGTCAGCAGGCGGGACAGGTCGTCGGCGCGCAGCTCCGGCGTGGAGTCCTGGGCGGGATCGTCGAGCGGGCTGCGCCCGACGCCGCGGGGGTCGGTGGTGAGCACCGTGTGGTCGGTGGCGAGCAGGTCGGCCAGCGCGGCGAAGGAATCGGCGTCCATCGGGGCGCCGACGAGCGCGACGAGCGGGCCCTGGCCGCGTACCTCGAAGTGCAGGCGGGCGCCCGGGACGGCGAGCGTGGAGACGGTCTTGTTCATGGGGTCCTCCTGGATGCTGCGATGGGGTGGTCGGCTGCGGCCACGGTCCTGACGACCGTGTGCAGCAACGGTGGTGCGGCGGTGGCCACGAGCAGCGCCAGGGCCGCCGGGATCACCAGGGCGAGGGGCAGCGTCGCCGTCGTCGCGACGTACCCGATGAGGGCGGGGCCGATCAGGCCCCCGCCGTAGCTGATGGTGGTGACCGCGGACAGCCGGCGGGCGGCACCGTCGGCGGTGCCGAGGAGGCTGGCCACGATCGGCCAGACCACGGCCATGCCGGCGCCGGCCAGTGCCCAGCCGGCCATGGCGCAGCCCACTCGCGCGCTCGCGGGCAGGACGCCCGCGAGCAGGACCAGGCCGTAGCCGGCCGTGGCGGTCGCGCCGGCCAGCCGGGTCGTGCGGACGACGCCGAGCCGCGTGCGCAGGGCGTCGCCGACGAAGCGGACAAGCGTCATCGCGACGAAGAAGACGGTGTACACGAGCGACCCGGTGGCGGGGTCCGCGCCCAGGACACGGGTCGCGTGCACGCCGGCCCAGTCGGTGGCGGCGCCCTCGGTGACGAAGGCGGCCGCGCCGATCACGCCCAGCAGGGCCAAGAGTCCCGGTCGGAGCGGAGCCGCCCGCCGCGCGGCCCGGTCGGAGCGGGCGCGTGCGTCCGGAGCCCCCCGGTCGGAGCGGGCGGGTGCGTCCCGAGCGCCCCCGGCAGGGCGGGCGGGTGCGTCCGGAGGGCCCTTGACGGTGGCCAGGGCGGTGGCCAGGGCGGTGGCCAGGGCGGTGGCCAGGGTGATCGCGCCCGCGGCCATCAGCGCCCGCACGTCGGCGCCGGCGCGCAGGGCCGTGGTGATGATCGCGCCGCCCGCGACCGCGCCGAGCGTCCACGTGCCGTGCACCGTGGCCATGATCGGGCGGCCGAGCGTACGCTCGACGGCCACCGCCTGCACGCTCAGGGCCACGTTAAGCAGCCCGAACAGCATCCCGAGCACGACAGCCGAGATCATCAGCGTCTCGACGCGGGTCGCCAGGGCCGGGCCGGTCAGCGCGAGCGCCGCCGCCGGGGCGCAGGCCCGCAGCAGGCGCCGTCCGGTCCACCGGTCGGCCAGCCGTCCGGCCACCGGCATGGCCACGAGGGCGCCGGCGGCCAGTGCCATCAGCAGCCCGCCGAGCCGGCCGGGCCCGAGCTCCAGGCGCGCGTCGGTGGCCGGGAGCGTGGCGCCCCACAGCGCGTTCATGACGCCCGTCAGCCCGTAGCACAGCGTGATCGTTCCTCGTCCGGCCATGCCTCGATCGTGGCGGTGGCGACCTTTCCGGATCCAACACCTGTTCGAAGGCGATTCACTCGCCAGATGCGTTAATCGGGTAGGAAGGAGGGATGCCTGACGACGTGGAGATCCGCCTGCTGCGCCACTACGTCGCCGTCGCCGAGGAGTTGCACTTCAGCCGGGCCGCCCAGCGCCTGTTCGTGGCGCAGCAGGCGCTCAGCCGCGACGTCCGGAGGCTGGAGGACCGGGTGGGTCGCCGGTTGCTGGAGCGCACGACCCGCAGGGTCACGCTCACGCCGGAGGGACAGCTGCTGCTGGCGCGGGCGCGGGAGATCCTCGGGCTGTACGACGCGACCATGCTGGAGTTACGCGGTGAGCCCCGGTCGCTGACCGTCGACGTCGTCGGCTCCGGCCTCACCCCTGCGCTGGTGCTGGCCGCGGCCCGCGAGCGCGCACCGGGAGTGGAGTTCTTCGCCCGCTTCCACAGCGGCACCGAGGCGGCGTCGCCCCTGCTCCTGGACGGGCGGCTGGACGTCACCTTCGGCCGCAGCCCGGGCGTCCTCGACGGCGTACGGCAGCGGGCCGTACGCCATGAGCGCATCGCCGTGCTGGTGCCCGAGCGTCACCCGCTCGCCCGGCTGCGGGCCGTGCCCCTGGAGTCGCTGCGCGGCACGAGCCCGTGCATCCGTGCCGGCGACCATGCGACGCCCGGGTGGGAGCACGCGGTGCTGCAGTTGCTGGCCCCTTTCGGTGTCGACCCCGCCATGGCCCACCCGCACGTGCGCGGCGGTGACGAGCTCGCGCAGCACATCCGCGACCGCGACGCGCCCATTCTCGCCATGACCACGCAACCCGCCATCGCCGGCGCGGTCCTGCGGCCGCTCGTGGACCCGGTCGCGGTTTTCCCCTGGATGATGGTCTGGCGCGCCGACGGCGACCACCCGGGCCTGCGCGCCCTGCACGCGGCCGTGGACGAGCTGTCCGCCGCCCACGACTGGCTCGCCGCCCCCCGCGACGCCTGGCTCCCCGAGCCCGAAGCGAGTCTGCCCCACCCGCCGTCCACCGGCATTCACTAAAGCCGTAATTCGCTTAATTGGATATGCCTAAATTGCGCCCTTGTCGGGGTTCAATGGCATATGTACGATCACTTCCGTATCTGGGATTTCAAAATCGGAGGTAAACCGTGGTGTCAAGGAACTGGGCCGCGAAAATACTCATCACCGCGGCAGTCGTCGCCGCGGGTGTCGCGCTCGCGAGCCCGGCTCACGCCGTGGACGAGCCGCCCACCGGAGGCCAGGTTTCCACCAACGGTTACACCTGGTCCAACTGAAGAGGCAGCCGGACGGGCGGCGGGAGCGGCGCCGGGACGGGGTCGGCCCGGAACGACTGGATCATCAGGGCCGCGAAGCGGCGCGACGCCGCCACCCTCATCCGGGGTGACTCGGCGCGGATGCCTTCGTTCGCCATCAGCGCCAGGCTGATGTCCTCCAGCACGAAATCCTGCCGCAAGGAGCCCGCCTCCTTCGCGCGCCGCACCAGTTCGAGCAGCAGGCGCAGCGCGCGGTCGCGTTCGGCGGTGAAGTCGACCGCCTTGGGGAGGCGGGAGGTGAACGCGCGGGCGAAGCCCCGGTCGAGGGCGTGCATCTCCATGAGCTTCTCGATCACCAGGCAGAACCCGCGCCACGGGTCGTCCGCCGCCAGGCCCTTCGCCACGACCTCCGAGCAGAAGGCCAGCTGCTCGGAGAAGGCCTCGGTCAGCAGGGACTCCTTGGTCTGGAAGTGCCTGTAGACGGTCGCGACGCCGACGTCGGCGCGCCGGGCGATCTCCCGGATCGGCACGTCGAGGCCCTCGGCGGCGAAGGCCGCGCGAGCGACCGCGAGGATGCGTGCGCGGTTGTCGCGGGCGTCCGAGCGGAGACCCGTTATCACTTCGGCCGTCACCGCTCTCACTTTAGCCAAACGGACGGGGTGTCCCGTTACGGTCGGCCGCATGAGAGCAGTTCAGATCACCGAGTACGGCCCGCCCGGCGTCGTGCACGTCGCCGAGGTGGCGGAGCCGCACGCCGGACCGGGTGAGATCCGCATCTCCGTACGGGCCTCCGGGCTCTCGCCCGGGGAGGTGGCGATCCGGTCCGGGGCGCTGCGCGACGTGGTGCCCACGACGTTCCCGTACCGGACCGGGTTCGACGCCGCGGGTGTGGTGGACGAGGTCGGCGACGGCGTCACGGGCGTGGGCATCGGCGACGAGGTGTTCGGCATGACCACCATGGCCGCGCGCGGCGCCAACGCCGACTTCGCGGTCCTGGCCGCCTGGGCGCCCAAGCCGGAGGTGTGGAGCTGGGAGGAGGCGGGCGGCGCCGCGGGCAGCGTCGAGACGGCCACCCGGGTCCTCGACCGGCTCGAGGTCGGCCCCGGGCACACCGTGCTCGTCCAGGGGGCGGCCGGTGGGGTGGGCGCCGTCGCCGTCCAGATGGCCGTCGCCCGCGGTGCCACCGTCATCGGTACGGCGAGCGCGCACAACCACGACTTCCTGCGCTCCCTCGGCGCCGAGCCGACGACGTACGGGCCGGGGCTCGTCGAACGGGTCCGAGCACTCGCGCCGGGCGGGGTGGACGCCGTGTTCGACTGCGCCGGAGGGGCGGTGGCCGATCTGGTGGCCATCGCCGGGGACCCGGCGCGCGTGGTGACGATCGCGCCCGACTTCACCGCGGCGGCCCACGGCGTGCACATGTCGCACGGCGCGCCGGCCGACGAGACGGGCGCGGCCGTGGGGGCCCACGCCGATCCGCTGGCCTTCCACAGCCTGGAGATCGCGGTCAGGCTGGCTGGCGAGGGGCGGCTGCGGGTGCCGGTCGCGGCGGCGTTCCCGCTCGCCGAGGCCGCGGCCGCGCACGAGCTGAGCCAAACCCGCCACGCCCGCGGGAAGATCGTCCTGGTGGGCTGAGCGACCGCACGTCAGCGGCCAGCCGTAGAGTCCGACCATGACGGATGAGCCCGCCTCCGGTTCGTTGCACCATGTCGAGATCTGGGTCCCCGACCTGCGGCAGGCCCTGGTCGGGTGGCAGTGGTTGCTCGAAGCGCTCGGTTACACGCTTCACCAGGACTGGGAGGGGGGCCGTAGCTGGCGGTTGGGGGCAACGTACCTGGTGTTCGAGCAGTCGCCCGCGCTCAGCGCCGACCGGCACGATCGCCTCCGGCCGGGGCTGAACCACCTGGCCTTTCACGTGGAGAGCCGGGAGCGGGTCGACGCCCTCGCCGAGCGCGCGGCGGCGTACGGGTGGACGTTGATGTTCCCCGAACGGCACCCCTACGCGGGCGGGGAGCGGCACTATGCCGCCTACCTGGAGGACGCGGACGGGTTCGAGGTGGAACTGGTCGCGGCGCGATGACCTTGGCCGCCCCGGAAACCGCTGGCGCGAACCCGGACGACTGCGGCATCATGGCGCCCATGATCTATGGGAAGGGCGGCCACCGCCCCAGCCGGTGAACCCCGGCACGAGGAAGCTGAGCGACGACGACCGGCTCACCTTCCTGGCACACGCGATCTCCATGTCCTCCCTGTACGGCCCCGGCCCCTGGCCGCAGCATGCCCAGGAGTTGCCGGACGAGCCCCCTCGCCCGGACGACGGCAGGCCGTACATCTCCACCACCGTCATGGACGGCATCAGGACCCACCACCTCTCCGCCCAGTCGGAGCCGGCGGGCGCCGTCACCGAGGTCGCCGGCCTGCTGCAGTCCGGTGCGCCGTTCGCCGCGTTGCACGAGCGGCTGTCGCAGGGCTCGGCGCTGGCGATCTGCGACGACCTCATACGCGAGCTGGCAAGCCGGAAGGTGCCCGTGAGCAGGGCCTACGAGGCAGGCCGGTGGCTGGCCGAGCACGGCACCCACCGCGAGGCCACCAAGATCGGCATCGTGCTCGTCGGCGCCTGCGGCGGCGAGCCGGACCGGGAGCTGCTGCTCCTGCTCGGAACGCTGGAGGAGTTCACCCTGTACGCCGCCGTCGCCCTCCTGCGCACCCAGCCGGACCGGCAGCGAGCCGTGTACGAGCTGGCCAGGCGCGTGACGGGCTGGGGCCGAATCCACGCCGTCGAGCGGCTCGAAGGCTGCGACGACCCGGAGGTCAGGGCCTGGCTGCTGCGGGAGGGCTTCCGCAACGACATCATGAACGCCTACCTGGCCCCGCTCGCCGCCACCACCGGCGACCTCTACTCCGCGCTCCTCGACCCCGAGCCGGACGAGGCGCTGGTGGACGGCGCGGGCGGCATCCTGGCCGCGCTCGTCACGGGCGAGGGCGGCCCCGTCTCCGGGATCAGCGCCTACGACGACGCCGTGCCCGCCCTGGACCGCTACGCCGGCCTCGCCGAGACCCGCACCGCCACGCTGCGCCGTCTAGGCGGCCTGCTGACCATCCTGGAGGGCCTGCGCCGGCCGCCCTCGGACGGGTACGGCTGGCGCGACGGCGACCTGGCCGCGCTGCGCCGGCGTTACGAGGAGGTCGTCGGGCAGCGGCGCTGGTCCGAGCTGGCGCTGGCCGGTGTGGCGGACCCGGCGGCGGAGGACTTCGGCTCCGCGCTGCACTGCGCGACCAGGCTCGGACTGCCGGTGCTCCCGCAGGTCATGGCCCGGCTGCGGGTCGACCCCCGCGACAGTTTCGCCTGGTACGAGGTGACCCGCCTGGCCGAGCCGACCGTGCTGGTCGAGCTGGCCGAGGAGCTGCTGCCGATGGACAGCCTGGCCAACGGGCCCGGGGACCGGATCTTCGGGGACGGTCACGAGCGCGCGCTGGAGCCGGTGGTCGAGAAGCTGGGGTCGAGTCCGGGCACGGGGCTGTCCCTGCTCCGGGTGGCGCTGCGCAACAGGGTGGTCAGGCTCCGGCGGAGCGCGGTGCGGGTGCTGGCGGCGTGGCCGGACGTGCCGGGGGAGGCCGTCGCGTGGGTGCGCGCGGCGTACGAGGTGGAGCCGGACGAGGAGCTGCGCGGCGACATGCGCGCCTTCCTCGCCGGCACCCGACGATGAGCGACGCACGATGACGCACGATGACGAACGGAGGCGAGGCGGCCATGCCTGACATTTCCGCAGATGAACTGCTCAACGAGGTGGAGCCGCTGTCCCACGGGCAGCGGTGCCGCCGCCTGGCCGAGTACGCGCGGGATCTTTCCGGCCGGCCGGAAGCCCTGCGCGCGCTCCTGGACGGGCTGGCCGGGCACGGCCAGTACGAGCGCTTCCTCGGCGTGCGGCTGGCCGCGATGGCGCGGGAGGTCGCGCACGTCACTCGTGCGATGACCGACCCGGACATGGACATATCCCGGTACGCGATCAGCCACGCCGTCAGGCTCGGCGCCCCCGACGACGCCGTCCTGGAGATCGCCCGCACCGCCCCCGCCACCCACCGCGTGGCCGTCTACCAGGCCATCAGGCGCAACGGCCGCAGCGACCTGGCCGAGCTGCTGATCGACGAGGTACGCGGGCGATGGGGCGACCGCGAGGCCGCCGGCCTGCTGGTGATGTGCCCGGCGGAGGTGGTCGCGGCCCGGCTGGCCGGCCTCGCGCACGCGGTGCCGAACTGGGGCGCCCTGGCCAAGCGGCATCCGCTCACCGTGCTCGACCACGCCGCGTCGGTGCTGCCCGAGCTGCCGCGCCAGCTGCGGCGGGCGTGGTGGTTCGCGCTCGGCCCGGGGATCGAGGCCGCCGCCGAGCACGCGCCCGAGCGGGTGATCGAGCTGCTGGAGCACCACTGGGCCGGCCGGAGCTGGCGGTGCGCCGGGCGGCTGCTGGACGCGGATCCGGTGCGTACGCTGGCCCTCTACCTGGCCCCGGGGCGGCGGCCGGAGCTCGCCGGGCTGCTCAGGCGGCGGCCGGTACGCGACCGGCTGGCCGCGCTCCCGGACGCCCGGCTGGCCGAGCTGGGCCGGGCGGTGCGCGACGACGAGGACGCGCTGATCGACCTCCTGCGGTCGGTGCCGCCCAGCCGCCGGGACACCGTGTTCACCGCGACGATGGAAGGCGTCGACCTCTCCCAGGCGCTGCTCTCCGAGGACCTGCTGAACGTCCTGCCGCTGCGCCGCCGGGTCGCGGAGGCCCGCCGCATGCTGGGGCTGCGGGTCATCGCCGAGGATCCGTACCGCAGCCTGGAGCTCGCCGCCTTCCTCCCGTACGACGAGGCGGAGCCCGTCCTGCGGGCGGCGACCCGCCGATCCGAGGGGTTCGACCGGGCCAACGGCTACGTCCACCTGGTCGCCTGCGCCGGGCGCGGCCGCGACCCCGAGATCGTCACCCGCCTGGCCGACGCGCTGGGCCGGCTGCGCAACGAGCAGGACCCGGTCCGCCTCGCCGCCGCCCAGGCGCTGGGGCGGCTCCCGTCCCAGCTCTTCCTGGCCGCCCACGTGCCGTTCCTGGACCGGCTGGTCGAGGACGCGCTCGCCGCCCGCGACTGCTCCCACCCGACGCGGCTGGCCCTGGCCCGCCTGGCCGCCCAGGTGTTCGAGCAGGGCGCGCGGCAGGACGACGCGGCCCTGCTGGACTACGCCCTGCGCGTCTCCGAGCGGCTGGCCGGTCACGTGGGAACGGTCTCGCTCGGAGAGCTGACGCGGGTGCTCAGGCGCGGCCAGGAGGCCGTGCTGGTGCGCAGGCTGGCTCCGTTCCTGGCGGCGGGGGCCGACCGCGACCGGCACGAGCTGGCCTTCCTGCTCGCCGCGGCGCTCGGCCGGCGCGGGCATGACCTGCCGGAGTTGCAGCGGGCGCTCGAACGCGCGGTGCACGCCACCAGCCAGACGGTCGCGGCCCGGGCGATCGGCCTGTGGCTGGAGCCGCCGCGCACCAGGGGCGAGCGGGTGGCGGCGCTGCTGGCCGCGGATCCGTCCGTGGTGGTGCTCGGGCCGGTGTTCGACGTGCTGGTGTGGCAGCGTACCGACCTGCTGGAGGCCGTGCTGGGGCGGCGGAACCCGGTGGGGCGGTTCGCCGGCAGCGGTGTGCGGCAGGTGCGGTCCGCCCCGCGCCAGGCCGTCCAGCGGTGGACGGCGCGGCAGCGCGAGGCGTACCGGCGGCTGATGGAGCGGGTGGCGAACGACGGCCGGGTGCCCATGCACGAGCGTGAGCAGGCCGTGCGGCGGTTGGGCGAGGTGCCCGCGATCGAGGCCGCGCGGCTGCGGCCGTACCTGGACTCGGGGGAGGCTCCGCTGCGGCGGGCGGCGCTGACCGCGCTGCCGTGGACGGCGCGCCCGCAGGAGGTGCTGGCCGACCTGCTCGCGCACGCGGGCGGGGGCGACGCGCACGTGGCGGTGTACGCGGCGACGCGGGCGGCGCGTTTCGTGCGGCCCGCCGAGCTGGCGGCGGCCCTGGCACCGGTGCTGGCCGGCGGCAAGGTCACCGCCCGCAAGGAGGCGGTCCGGCTGCTCGCCCGGCACCGCGCGCCCGACGCGATGCGGGTGCTGCGGGAGCTCTGGGACGCCGACGGGGAGCACAAGGACGTCCGGGTGGCGATCGTGTCGGCGGTGCTGGGCCTGCTCGCCGAACCGGGGGCCTGGGAGGTGCTCCGCGCCGCGGTGGCGGCCGACCGGGGGACGGAGGCGGCGGAGCTGGTGGGTCCCGTGCTCGGCACGCAGCCCCTGGCGGTGCCGGAGCGGTGGCGGGAAGCGTACGGGGAGCTGGTCGTCACCGCCTCCCGCTCGCCCGACCTGCGTACCCGGCTGCCCGCGGTCCAGACGCTGCCCCGCTGGATCGCCTACGCGCCGGGCGCCGTGGAGCGGCTGGCCGAGATCGTCTGCGACCTCGGCGAGACCGCGGACTGGCGGCAGGCGACGAGCGGGCTGGTGAGCGGGGCGTGTTCCGGGGTCGGGCTGGGGGAGCTGCGGGAGGCCGTGCGCACGCTCGCCGCCGCGCCCGGCGAGCCCGACGCCGGTCCCGACCGCGACCGCCCGGCCTACCAGCGGCTCGCGGCCGTCGTGGCGTACCTGCGCCTGTGGCGCCGGGTGGAGCGTGAGCCGATGGGGGCGGTCGTGCGGGAGGTGGCGGGCGAGCTCCCGCCGGACCTGGTGGCCGAGCTCCTGGCCGCGACCGTCGACTGGGACGACGCTCCCCGCGACGTGCTGGAGCGGCTGGTGCGGACGGTCCCGGGAGTGCTGGCGGCCGTCGAGACCGGCGAGGCGCTCGGGGAGTCGGCCGAGCACGTACCGGCCGAGCTGGTGCTGCCGCACGCCGCGTGGCTGGCCGCCGAGGGGCAGGTGGGAGCGCTGCTCGCCACGGCACTGGCGGCGACCTGCGGGCCCCGGTCGGGGTGGGCGGCGCCGTGGCGGGAGCTGCTGCGGGGCGTCCGCGCGAGCGGCTTCCCCGAGGCCGCACACCAGGCCCTGCGGGTCAGGACGGCGGAGGAGTAGTTCGGCGCCGCTTAACCGACAGTTCAGGAAATTGTCAGACATCTCCGCAAAGCCGGGATACCGTCTCGTTTCGGTGTGATCACTGACTATCGAAGGACGGTTACATGCGCAAGGTCCTGACGCTCACCCTGGCCGCCACCTCCACCCTCGCCCTCCTGACCGCCCCGGCCACGGCCGCCGACCGTCCAGGAGGGCTCCCGGCGGAGATCTACGGCGGCGCCTGGACGGCCGGCCACGTCCAGGGCATGGCCATCGACCGGCGCAAGGGGTTCATGTACTTCTCCTTCACCAACCTCCTCGTCAAGACCGACCTGCGGGGCAGGCTCGTCGGCTCGGTGGCCGGTTTCACGGGTCACCTCGGCGACCTGGACCTCAACCCCCAGGACGGCCGCGTGTACGGGTCGCTGGAGTACAAGGAGCAGGAGTCGTTCTACATCGCGATCTTCGACGTGGACCGCATCACCGCCCCGGACATGAACCCTGCCGACGTGATGAGGACGGTCTACCTCAAGGAGGTCGTGGCCGACTACGCCGCGGACATGAACGGGGACGGCAAGTTCGACGGCAACGTCGCCGACACCCCCGACCACCGCTACGGCTGCAGCGGCATCGACGGCGTCTCCTTCGGCCCCGAGTTCGGCAGCAAGCACGGCAGGCAGAGGCTCACGGTGGCCTACGGCGTCTACTCGAACGTGGGCCGCCAGGACAACGACCACCAGGTCCTCCTCCAGTACGACATCCAGCAGTGGAAGAAGTACGAGCAGCCGCTCACCGAGAGCGCCCCGCACAAGAGCGGCCCCGAGCGGGTGGACGGCAAGTACTTCGCCTACACCGGCAACACCACGTACGGCGTGCAGAACCTCGAGTACGACGAGCACACCGGCAACTGGATGATGGCCGTGTACAAGGGCGCCAAGCCGCAGTTCCCCAACTACACCTTCTTCATGGTGGACGGCGGCGCGCCGCCCAGGACGGGCGAGATCGCCGGCCAGCCCCAGGCCGAGCGCGGCAAGCTCCTCACGCTGGCGCCGGGCGGTCTCCAGGACGACGCCACGGGCGTGCGGGGGTGGCAGTTCACGGGCGAGTACGGCCTGATCTCGCTGGGCGGGGGCCGCTACTACGTGGCCAAGGCCGGCAAGGTCACCGAGGACGGCGTCTCCAAGCACACCGGGCACGCGCAGCTCTACCGCTGGACCGGCCAGTCGCCGACCCCCTTCGAGCGCGTCGGCTGAATCCGGCCGCCAGCGGCTGGCCAGTAATGGCTGTTAGGGTCGTCCCTTACCTGGAACGAGTAAAGAAGCCTGCATCGGAGGGTCATGCGGACCTCAAGGAAGATCGCGATCATCACGTCCGTGCTAGCCGGGGTAGCCGCCCCGGTGGCGGGGGTGGCGCCGGCGGCCGGTGCGCAGGCGGCGCCGGCTTGGGTCGCCTACCACGGGGTGAGCGCCGAGCAGAGCGTCGAGCGGGTGCGCCGGCTGAAGGACCAGGGTTTCCGGCCGATCACGGTAAACGTTTCCGACGGCGAGCGGTACGCGGCCGTGTGGGTCAAGGACGGCTCGTCCACCGAGTGGGGCATCTGGCAGGGCATGTCGGCCGGCGGCTTCCAGAAGCGGTTCGACGCCGGGGTGAAGGAAGGGGCCCAGCCGATCTCGGTCTCCGCCACCGGCCCGGCCGACTCGCCGGTGTTCACCGCCGTCTTCGAGAAGAGGAGCGGCGCCTTCCTCGCCAGGTCGGGCCTCACGCCCGACCGCTTCGCCGCCGTCAACAAGGAGGCCACCGCCAAGGGGCTCGCGCTGACCTCCGTGGACGCGTACGGCACCCCGGGCGACATCCGGTACGTCGGCGTGTGGAGCGCCAACACCGGCGGCGCCTGGTACTACACCTACGGCAAGAGCAGGCAGCAGCACGAGGCGGAGTTCTACGCCCGCAAGGACAAGGGCTACCGGCCGGTCAGGGTGGCCGTGGCACCCGACGGCACGTACACGGCGGTGTGGCGCAAGGACGGGCTCAAGTCCTGGGCCCACTACGTGGACATGAGCTCCTCCGGCTACCAGAAGAGGTTCGACGACCTCAAGGCCAAGGGGCTCCGGCCGGTGCAGGTCAACGCGGAGAACGGTAAGTACACCGCGATCTGGCAGTAGGGCGGGCGGGTGGGTGCGGCGGGCCGCTGACCGGCCCCGCACCCTCCGTCATCTCCGTCATCTCCGCAGGATCCGCACGTCGCCCGACGTGCTGCGGGCGGTGATCGTGCCGGCGCTTCCGGCGTCGTGCCGGACCTCGGTGCGCTCGCTGCCCTCCTTGCTGCTCGCCGTCACCGCGTACGTGCCGGAGGGCACCCGCGCTGTCACCCTCCCGTCGCGGGACTGCAGGTCGAGGGTGGCGGGCCGGCCGGCGAACGACACGTCGATCGCGCCGTCCGAGGTGCGGCACCTGACGTAGGCGGACTTCAGGCCCTCGCCCGTGATCGGGCCTTCGCTGCGCAGCCGCAGCCGGCCCGACGCGCCCGTCACCTGGATGCGGTCCCGGCTGGAGACGTCCACGTCCTGGGTGAGGCCGTTCAGGATGACGCCGTCCGCCGCGTCGACCGACAGCCGCACTCCTGGCGGGACCTTGACGTGGTAGCGGGCACCGCAGTCACCGAGGACCATGTTGCAGTCCGCGCTGAGCCTCAGGGTGCCGTCGCGCAGCGACCAGGCCGGATCGTCGGTGACGGCCTTGCCCTTCAGCCAGCGTTCCACCTGTACGGTGCCGCCGGTGCCGGGCACGACGCGTACGCCGCCGAGCGAGGAGCTGATCGTCAGGGCTGTCCCGGTGAAGGGGAACGACTGGGCGGCGTGGACCTCTTCGGCCGTCAGGTCCACGCCGCAACCGCCGGTCGCCACTGCCAGGAGCGCCGCGCATGCCGCTGATGCCGCGAATTGCCTCATGCCCACGATCGTGGCCGAGCGCGGCCCGGCGGCCATCGGTCATCCGGCCGACCCGCCATCGGCCGTTCGGCCGGATCCTCCCGGGATTCCCCGGCGCCCCGGGTCACAGGGCCGAGAGCAGCGCCTCCACGTGCCGGAGCGGGTCGGTGCCGAGCGGCCGCACCGCCACGGTGTCGGCCCCCGCCGCCCAAAGGCTCTTGACCTGCGCCGCCGCCTCCTCCGGAGTCCCGGTCGCCATGACCACGTCCTCCGGCGCGACCCCCAGGAAGCCCGCCTGCCCCTCCACCATCGACCGGGTGACCTCGCCGGTGTCCGGCCCGGTGTGCAGGTAGGTGAAGACCACCAGCTCGTGGTCCTCGCCCCCGCCGATCCGCTCGATGATCCCGGGCAGGTCGGCGGGCCCGACGCCCTCGGGCACGATCGTGCCCTGGGCCACGCGGCCCGACAGCGCCAGCGAGCGCGGGCTCTTCACCCCGGCCAGCACCGGCGGCGCCACCGCCGGCGGGTGCACCAGCGACACGCCGTCCAGGTGGACCGCCCGGCCGTGCAGGGTGACCGTCTCGCCGCGCAGCAGGGCGCGTACGGACGTGATCGTCTCCTCCAGGAGGGCGAGCGGCGACGGCACGGCGGCGCCCACCTGGCGCATCCACTCCTGCACGCCGTGCCCGATCCCGGCCGCCAGCCGCCCGGGATGCACGCGCTCCAGGTTCGCCAGCTCCATCGCCAGCAACATCGGGTTGCGCAGGGGCGCCGGCGTGATGCCGATGCCGACGCGCAGCCGCGAGGTGGCGGCCAGCGCCAGGGCCGCCGCCGAGATGCCACCGGTCCAGCCCAGATCCTCCACGACCCACAGGTCCCCGACGGTCGTCTCGTCGAGCGCCTTCGCGAACGGGACGAGCTGCTCGGGCGGCAGCCCCCGGTCGAACATGACTCCCAGTCTCACGATGCCCTCCAGTAATAGCGGAACAGCCGGCCGGTCTCCGAGTATCCAGCACGCCGGAACGCGTCGGCGGTCGGGACGTTGGCGAGGTCGGTGGCGGCCACGATGCGCTGCACGCCGGCCTCGGCGAGCGTGCGGGTGCCCCGGGCCAGGAGGTCGTTGACGTAGCCGCGGCCGCGGTGCTCGGGCATGACGCCGATGTAGGCGATGGAGTGGTCGTCGGGGGCCACCAGGCCCACGGGGGAGTCATCGAGATGGCCGATGACGAACCAGTCGGGCTTGGCCTTGCGGTTCATCAGGTCGTCGTACATCCACCGGGCCTCCTTCTCGGCGCCCGTCGTCGCCACCTCGACCCGGGTGTCGTGGTCGAGGGAGCCCTCGGAGATGCGTACGAGGATGTCGATCACCTCGGAGGGGTCCATGCGGCGCGCGGGCCGGTAGGTCAGCCTGCCCGGATCGTCGGGGATGTCGCTGCCGGCCACCCATTCGAGCAGCAGCCGCTCCACCTCCATCGTGAACCCGGCCCCGATGAGGGCCTCGTGCTCGACGGCGCGGTCGACGACAGGGGCGAGCCCGGGCGGGAGCGAGATGTCGTGGATTATCTTGGTCAGCCCCATCTCGTCCAGGCTGCGGCGCAGCAGTCCGGCGGCGGCGACGGGGTCGGGGCCCGGGTCGAACTGCCAGACGATCACCGGCTCCGAGCCGGCGAAGGGCGCCCAGTACGCGAGCCGGGCCGGCCCTTCCGCGAAACACCACTCAGGCCGGCTCCTGCCCTCGTCGAAGGCGGACCTGAGCTGAGAGCGCGCGGGCTCGGGGAACTGCTCGAACAACGTGAAAGCCTCCACACGTGAGGGGGCTCTCCCGCGACTTTCAGAGGGTCGTGGGGAGGTGTGCCCGCGATGACACGACCATGTTCTCGCACACCTCCGGCCTTTTGCGCCGCTCGATTCAGACGGCATTCAGACGGTACTCAAGCGGCATTCCGGCAGCCACCACGACGGCACTCGGACGGCACTCAGGCCGTACTCGGACGGCATTCAGCCGGGATTCGGGCGGGCCCTTCCCGACTCAGGCGGCGGCGTCGCCGAGGGCCGCGCGCGCCTCGTTCAGGGAACCGCTCGTCTCGAAATGCCGGTCGAGGTTCGTGATCGTCAGCAGATGGCGGATCATGCCGGGCGCGAGCACCAGGATCATGCGGCCGTTCATGTGCTGGACGTGGTTCAGCGTGGCCACGAGCACCCCGAGCCCGACGGAATCGCAGAACGGCACCTCGGTCAGGTCCACCACCACGTTGAGCGGGTCGGCGGCGGCCAGAGCCTGTTCCAACTCCGCCCGCAGTCTCGGAGCGCCGGCAACGTCGAGATCGCCCACGACGTGCAGCACTGTACAGGGGTCCTCCCGCCAACACCTGACCACCATGGGCCTCACCTGCCCGATACCCAGATAGTTATACCTATTTCTTACATATGTTCTGCATTGCCGTTTTGGTCGTTGGTGTAACGCTGGGCTTGGCGGATGGGGTGGTTGTCGCCGATTGTTTCCCGATTTTCGGCTGGTCGCTGCCGAGGATCACCTCGATGCCCTTGATGTCCACCTTTCGAAGCTCCGCCCCGGGAATGGCGGTGGCGACGACCTTCGCCGAAGCCTCCAGGCCCTCGCCGTAGCGGATGATGGTCTTCCTGTAGTCCTTCTTGCTGGTGTTCCCCGGCTCGCCGGGCACCTTGAACCCTGATTCGACCAGCGCCGTCTTGGCCCGCGCGGCCAGGCCGGTGATCAGGGTGCCGTTCTTCACCTTGAGCGAGATCTGGCCGGGCGCGATCGGGGACGGCTTGTTCGACGGCGTGGCGGAGGCGGTCGGGGTGGGCTTGGCCGGGTCCTGGTCCGCGTTGATCTTCGCGAACAGGTCGCGCGCCGCCTGCTTGTCCCACAGGACCGCCGACTCGCCGGTGGGCGTCTTGAAGTCCACGTCGGACAGCGGCACCTCGGCGAACTTCACGTCGCCGAGCGAGACGTCCCGCAACTGCGTGGCCAGCCCGATCAGCCCGTCGTCGGGGTCGACCTTGACCGTGCTGAGCGTCGAGTTGACGAACGAGGCCAGCTTGCCCGGGTTGGCCAGCGTGTCGGCGCTGAGCGCCCGGTTGAGCAGGGCCGAGATGACCTGCTGCTGCCGGTCGATGCGGTCGAGGTCGGCGCGGCCGGTGGCGCGCGTGCGGGCGTAGCCGAGCGCGCGCACGCCGTCGAGCTGGTGGGTGCCGGCGGGCAGGTTGAGCGCGATCTTGGTGTCGTTGATCGGCACGGGCGTGCAGACGGTGACCCCGCCGAGGGAGTCGACGACGTCGATGAAGCCCAGGATGTTGACCTCGATGTAGCGGTTGATCTGCAGCCCGGTGGCCGCCTCCACGGTCTGCTTGGCGAGCTTGGGCCCGCCGAACTGATACGCGGAGTTGATCTTGTGGTCGCCCTTGCCCGGGATCGTCGTCCAGGTGTCGCGCGGCAGGCTCACCACGGTGACCTTCTTGTGGTCCTCCGACAGGTGGATGACCATCATCGTGTCGGTGCGCTGGCCGGACTCGCGGCCCAGCTTGAGCCGGTTCTGCTGCTGGCGGGTGAGGTCGTCGCGCTTGTCGACGCCGACCAGCAGGATGTTCTCGGCGCCCTTGGACGAGGCGGTCACGCCGGCGTCGACGGTGCCGATCTGGCGCGGGGTCGCCCACACCACGCCCGTCGTGACCAGCACCCCGGTGGACAGGAAGCCGGCCACCAGCACGTTGCGGCGGCGGGCCCTGGCGCTCCTGCGCGGCTTGCGGGTGCGGGCGGGTGCGAGCTTGACGCCACCGTAGGCGTCGCCGCCCACGAGCACACCGCCGTCCTCCTCGGCCGGGTCGCGCATCCCGTCCCCCTTTTGTCACCCCGGAGGATCAAGCTTTCGATTGCCCTCCTCCCCTGGTCGTACAGTAGCGTGAGCCCCGCCATGAAGCAGTTCCCCGACTCGCCGCACGCGCCCGCGGAGACGCGCGGCTGGCCCCCCATCTCCGTCGTCATGCCGGTCCTCAACGAGGAGCGGCACCTCCGCGAGGCCGTCGACCAGGTCCTCGCCCAGAGCTACCCCGGTGAGATCGAGGTCGTTCTCGCCGTGGGTCCGTCCCAGGACCGCACCCAGGAGGTCGCCGACGCCATCGCGGCGGCCGACCGCCGGGTGACGGTCGTGCCCAACCCGACAGGCCGCACCCCCAACGCCCTCAACGCTGCCATCGCCGCCTCGCGCAACGGCATCATCGCCAGGGTGGACGGGCACGCCATGCTGCCCTCCGACTACCTGCGCGTCGCGGTCGAGACGCTGGCGGAGACCGGTGCCGACAACGTGGGCGGCATCATGGCGGCCGAAGGGATCACGCCCTTCGAGCAGGCGGTCGCCTGCGCCATGACGTCCAAGATCGGTGTGGGCGCCGCCGCCTTCCACGTGGGCGGCACCGCCGGTCCCGCCGACACCGTCTACCTCGGCGTCTTCCGCCGCTCGGCGCTCGACCGGGTCGGCGGCTACGACGAGCACTTCCAGCGGGCCCAGGACTGGGAGATGAACCACCGCATCCGCCAGAGCGGCGGCCTGGTGTGGTTCCAGCCGCGCATGCGGGTCTCCTACCGGCCCCGGCCCAACGTGAAGGCGCTGGCCAAGCAGTACTTCCACTACGGCCGCTGGCGCCGCGTGGTCTCGCGCACCCACGAGGGCACGATCAACCTGCGCTACCTCGCGCCGCCCGCCGCCGTGCTGGCGATGCTGCTCGGGCTGGTCGTCTCGCCGTTCTTCCCGCTCGGCCTGATCGTGCCCGGCGGCTACGCGCTGGCCATCGTGGCGGGCTCGGCGCTGACCGGCGGCGGGCTGCCCATGAGCGCGAAGCTGCGGCTGCCGCTCGTGTACGCGACGATGCACTGCTCCTGGGGCTGGGGCTTCCTCACCAGCCCGAAGAAGCTGGCCAGGCCACCCGGTTAGGAGCCCGAGAAGACCCGCTCGACGGCGGCGTCGAAGCGGGTCAGCGCGTCCGGATACTCCGGCCCGAACAGATAGCTCCGCAGCTTGACCCTGGCCCTGGCCAGGGTGTCCTCCCCGTCCAAGAACTCGGCGAGGCCCGACAAGTCCTCGCCGAGCAACACCCCCGCCTCGGTGCTCGGGTAACGCTCGTAGAAGGCCCGCTCGGGCAGGCCCGAGACGTTCGTCACCGCGTACGGCTTCTCGCTGGCCAGGAAGTCGGCCACCACGCTGGAGATGTCGCTGATCAGCAGGTCGCACTCGTTGAAGCAGTCGTAGAGGTGCGGCTCCGGCCCGGTCACGATCAGGTGCCTGATCCGCGGCTCCGTCCCCTCCGCGCGCGACGGGTGGCGGGCCTTCGACTTGGCCAGCTCCGCCGCCTCGATCATGGCCACGATCTTCCGGTGCGCCCGGAGGGCGCTCTTGGCACGGTGGCCGGTGAGCGGGTGCGGCTTGTAGATCACCCGCAGCGGCGGCCGGTGGTCCAGCAGCGCCCGCACGAGGCGCGGGCCCATGGTGATCAGCGAGGTGTGGAACAGGTCGTCGTTCCAGCCCTCCCAGGTGGGGGCGTACAGCACGGTCCGGTACGGCAGCCCCGGCCCCTCCGTCGAGATGCCCTCCAGCTGCGGCCGCCCGACCTCGTGGATGTTCTCGTCCCGCACCCCCACCTTGGCCCGGCGGTACCGGTCGCGCCCCGCCGGCCCGGCCACCCACACCTCGTCGTAGACCCGGGAGAACGGGTTGAACGACGCCTCCTTGTCGCTGTCGCCGTGGTTGAGGAACGCGCTGCGCAGGGTCGGGATGCGCAGCATGTGGACGTTCCTGCCGACGTTGGAGACGTACAGGCAGAGCCGGGCGTTGGCCAGCGCGCGGAAGCTCATCAGGTCGGCCGACGACGGGATGCACAACATCGGCAGCCTGGTGGACTCCAGGTGCCTGGCCATGCCGCGCTCGCGCAGGACGACGATCGCGCGGCGGTTGATGCGCTCCAGCGTGGGCAGCCACATCCTGGCCTGGTAGGCGGCCGCGGTGGCGCCGGAGAAGTACAGGATGACCTCGGGCTTGTACCTCTCGACCTGCTCGCCCACGACCTCCAGGACCCTGGCCGTGTCGGTGAGCGGGGCGGCGCGCCGTACGTACGGGATGAGCGCGAGCGCCCCCGCCAGGCCCGCCACGAGCGCCAGTCCCGCGCCGAGCGTGGCCGCGACGGGGCCGAGGACCGCGCCGAGCACCGGCAGCACGTCCACGAAGAGGAAGGGCAGGCTGCGGGCGTCACGCAGCGGCGGGGGCGGCATCTTGGGGATGCGCAGCGCGGAGACGTCGAGGTTGCGGGTCGTCACCGGCATCATGCTGAGCATCTGCCGCAGCCGCATGGCCAGCCCGGTGTGCAGGGCCCGCACCGCGTGGATCGCGAGCACCCCGGCCGCCAGCGCCACGAACCACGGCGAGTCGGCCCCCGCCGTGCGCGCCACCAGCAGCAGCGCCATGGTCTCCCGGGCCGCGAAGCGCAGCGTGGTGCCCAGATGTACCTTGCCGAGCAGCTCGGGGAGCGGCCGGGCGGCGTGCGGGGCCACGCACTCGATGGCGTACGAGGCCACGGCGGCCACCCCGAACAGCAACGGCGCCGGCCAGAGCGCCGCCACCAGCAGCAACGGGTAGCAGCCGAGCAGTGCCGCGATCACGATGAGTCTCCTCATGCGATCGCACGGTAACAACCCCCAGGTCAAGCGCCGTCAACGCGCACGTCTATGACTTGCCCTGATAGGTCGGAGATGAGGATGTCCAGCGAGGTCTGCGCGACCCGGAGCGGAGACGCGCCGGTATTGATGCAGTTGACCCGGATGCCGTCGGCGGCCCATTCGACGGCCAGCGCCCGGGCCAGCGCGGCCACCGCCGCCGCGCCGGAGGCGTGCAGGGCGCCCGAGCCGGGCGGGACCTGCAGCAGCAGGCTCCCGCGCAGGTGCGGGCGGGCGGCGCGGGCCACGTTGAGCGCGCCGAGGTGGCCGGCGCCGACCACGTCGGCGACCGTCTCGCCGCTCGCCTCCGCCAGGCCGGCCGTGTGGCCCGCGCCCGCCGCGACCACCACGTGGTCGGCCCCGCCCACGTCGTCCAGCGCCTTGGCCACCGAGTCGAAGTCCTCCACCCGCACGCCGTCGGCCCTGGTCAGGACGTGCACCCTGGCGCCGTGACCGGCCGCGACCCCGGCGATCTCCGAGTCGCCGAGCACCACGACGACCTGCCCGGCCAGCGTGCTCGCGTCGCCGGGCGGCACGGGGACGGGGAGCCGGAGGAGCAGCTCCGCGATGTGCAGGTCGCCCGGATGGGTGACCTTGATGTTGTGCTCGCTGCCCTGGACCAGGTGGATCGGCACCTCGGGCAGGTAGCGCAGCACCACCCCGCAGTCGTCGGTGGCCGGGAGTCCGGCGAAGCCGGGGTCGGCCATGGCCCGCTCGTACGCCTGGCGGATCACCGAGAGCCGGAAGCAC
The DNA here is from genome assembly GCF_041950495.1 of Nonomuraea sp. MTCD27. Taxonomy (NCBI): domain Bacteria; kingdom Bacillati; phylum Actinomycetota; class Actinomycetes; order Streptosporangiales; family Streptosporangiaceae; genus Nonomuraea; species Nonomuraea sp. MTCD27. Next base: position 157,425 of record NZ_JBGNUW010000020.1, read on the forward strand.
TGCGGGGTCTGGCTGCGCCGCAGCCGCGACCGGTCCAGCACCTCGCCGATCACCTCGCCGCCCGCTTCCGGGGCCGCCACCAGGACCGTGTCGGAGCTCGGGATCGCCACGTTGACGGCCTCGTGGATCTCCAGGGCCCTGACACACTCCGTGATGATCCGGGGCTCCAGGAGGGGGCGTACGGCGTCGTGCAACAGCACGTTGCACTCCTCGGTCCCGAGCGCGCCCAGCGCCCGCCACGTGCTCTCCGTACGGCTCGCGCCGCCGTCCACGACCTGGCTGACCTTGCGATATCCGCCCCTGGCCACGATCTCGCGCACCCGGTCGGCGTATCCGGGCGTCATCAGCACCACGATCTCGTCGATCTCCGGCGCGCCCTCGAACACGGCCAGCGAATGCTCGATGATCGTCCGCCCCGCCACCTCGATGAGCTGCTTGGGCGTGCCAAGCCCGACCCGCTGCCCCACGCCACCCGCGAGGAGCACCCCAACCGACCGCAGCCGTGCGTCCATACCGGCAGCGTAATGGAAAGCCCCTGCTCAACCGGATGCTCCCGGGCTCACGGAGCCCGGCCCCTGCGCGGAGTCCGGCGATCGGGGCGGTCCGGGCACACCGGGCAGACTTGCCGGCAGCGTAACGGTGCTGCTCCGTGATATCGCGTTGACCTGTCGCTACGCTGTGTCTACGTACCCCCCAAGTCCACGTGCTCCACCCCGACCGGGAGGAGACCGGCGCTTTGCCCGACTCACTGACCCGCGAAAGCACGACCACGTCGGTCGTGCTGCTCGCCACCACACCGGCCTGCCGGCTCCACAGCGGCGACGGCACGCTGCTCGACCGGCTCCACGACCAGATCACCTCGCTGCCCGTCCGTGAGGTGCTGGTGCTGAACGCCGGCGGCGGCCTCGGGGCCGACCTGCGCGGCGTCGCCAAGATCGCGCGTACGACGACGGGCGCCGTGGCCGTGCTGCCCGCCGACCTGGTGGCCCACACGGAGGCGCTCGCGCTGCTGCTGGAGCATCCCGCGCGCGACACCGCCGCGCTGATCGCCCACGACGCCGCCGCCACGCCCATGCGTCCGCCCGTACGCGTCGAGGGCGGCCGGATAGTCGCGGCGGGCAGCTCCTTCCACCTCGTCCCCGAGGCGAACGCCACGTTCAGGGGCGTGCTGCAGACGGGGGAGGCCGACCTGGCCTCGCTGGCCGACATCGCGGAGGAGCTGGCCGAGCTGGCCGACACGGGCAAGCTCGGCCCCGTCACGCCGGTCGAGGCGGTGGACCTGCTGCTGGTCGGGCTCGTCAGGTCGGGCGTGACCGTGCGGGCGGCCGCGATCGGGCCGCTGCACGCCGACCGGGTGACCGGCCAGAACGCCGCCGACGCCGCCGTCACCCGGCTGGCCGAGGTCGACGAGGCCAGGGTCCGGCTCGACACCTCGGTCAAGGCGGACGACGGCTTCTTCACCACCTTCTTCGTCTCCACCTGGACCCGCCACCTGATCAAGCCCGCCGTGCGGCTCAAGATCGCGCCCAACACCGTCACCGGCGTCTCGGCCGGGCTGGCGCTGCTGGCGGCGGTCTGGTTCTCGGCCGGCACCCAGGGCGGGCGGCTGGCCGGGGCCGTGCTGCTCTACCTGTCGTTCGCGCTCGACTGCCTCGACGGGCAGCTGGCCCGCTACACGCGCGCGTTCTCGCCGCTGGGCGCCTGGGCCGACGGCATGTCCGACCGGCTCAAGGAATACGCCGTCTACATCGGCCTGGCCTTCGGCTTCGGCGGCACCGACATCTGGTACCTCGCCGTGGCCGCGATGATCCTCCAGGTCGTCAGGCACGCCATCGACTACACGTACGCGGGGGCCCAGGCCGACGCCGCCCGCGTCGGGGCCATGTGGGGCCGGCCCGCGCGCTCCCTGCTGGAGTCCAGGGACGCCCGCCGCGACCACGGCGGCGTGCTCCGGTTCGCCCAGCGGCTCGAACGCGACACGATCGCGCGCTGGCTGAAGAAGATCGTCGTGCTGCCCATCGGCGAGCGCACGGCCCTGATCGCGGTCACCGCCGCCGGCTGGAACGCCCGGGTCACGTTCCTCGCCCTGCTCTGCTGGGGCGGCGTGGCGGCCCTCTACCAGCTCGCCGGACGGATCGCGAGGTCGGCAAGGTGATTTCGGTCCACATGACACCCGTCCCCAACAGCACGGTCGTGGCCTACCGCGACGACGGGCCGCTCTCGCGGGCCATGGGCCTGCTCGTGGCCGGGCAGCTCCCGCCGCTGCCCCCGGTGATCGCCGGCACGTTCGTGACGGGCGTGCTGCTGATGATCGGGGTGGCCGGGTCCGACGGCCTGGCCGTGTTCGCGCCCGCCGTGACGCTGCTGCTGGCCGGGCCGGGCAGCACCCATCCGCACGACGGCCGGTTCGACTGGCTCGTGCCGCCGATCCTGCGGCTCATCGAGTACACCTTCATCGCGGCGGTGGGGTTCGCCCATCAGGTGCACCCCGTGTTGATCTTCTTGCTCCTCGGCGCGCTAGGCTTCCACCATTACGATCTGGTCTACCGGTTGCGCCAGCGCGTCTACCCGCCGCCGTGGCTCGCCACGGCGGGGCTCGGCTGGGACGGCCGGATGATGGTGGTCTCGCTGGCCGCCCTGTCGGGATGGCTGACCGGCGGCTACGTCGTGCTCGCCGCCTACCTGTGGGGGCTGTTCGGCTGGGAGAGTCTGACCTGCTGGCTGGCCGCGCCCCGATCCGGGGTGGAAGCGACCGATATGGGAACGCAAGACTAACGCCGGATTACCCGCACGGGGTCCAAAGACGAATACTCTTTGGGCCAACGGAGTCATGCTCGACTGAGGAGTGCACGTTGCTGGGAATGGTTCTGGCCGCTGGGGCCGGACGACGCCTGCGGCCGTATACCGACACGCTGCCCAAGGCGCTCGTGCCGGTCGACGGCGAAACCACGATCATGGACATCTCGCTGCGTAACCTCGCCGAGGTGGACCTGCGGGAGGTCGTGGTCGTCGTCGGTTACGCGGCGCAGGCCGTACACGATCGCAAGGACGACCTCGAGAGGCGTCACGGCGTCAAGCTCACCCTCGTGCACAACGACAAGGCCGAGGAGTGGAACAACGCCTACTCCCTGTGGTGCGCCCGCGACTACTTCTCCCAGGGCGTGCTGCTGGTCAACGGCGACACCGTGCACCCGGTCTCGGTCGAGAAGACGTTGCTGGCCGCCCCGGAGACGAGCGACATCCTGCTGGCCGTCGACAACGTGAAGCAGCTGGCCGACGAGGAGATGAAGGTCACGCTCTCGCCCGAGGGGTCGCTGCGCCGCATCACCAAGCTCATGGACCCGGCGGAGGCGTACGGCGAGTACATCGGGGCCACCCTCATCCGGCCGGGCGCGGCCGAGGGGCTGGCCGACGCGCTGCGGACGACGTTCGAACGCGACCCGCAGCTCTACTACGAGGACGGTTACCAGGAGATGGTCGACCGCGGCGAGCTGATCCACGCCGCGCCCATCGGAGAGGTCGACTGGGTCGAGGTGGACAACCACGACGACCTGGCCAAGGCCCGCGCCATAGCCGTTCACTACTGAGGGGGCGCGGATGCCGCTTCTAGCGAGGATGTTGCCGGCGCCGCTGACCATGGACGTCAGGCGTGGCGCGGTGGCCCAGCTCGGCGCCCTGCTGGCCGACAGCCGCGTGGCGACCTCCGGCAGGGTCGCGGTGGCCGTCGGCCCCGGCCAGGGCGACCACATCGAGAGCCTCATCGCGCCCACGCTGGGCGAGGCCGAGGTGTTCAGGGTGGCCGACGGGACGGTCGACGCGGCCGTCTCCCTCGGCGCCGACCTGCGCAAGGCGGCCTATGAGGTGGTCGTGGGCGTCGGCGGCGGCAAGACGATCGACGTGACCAAATACGCCGCCTCGCTGGCCGGCATCCCGATGGTCGCGGTGGCCACCAACCTCTCCCACGACGGCATCTGCTCGCCCACGGCCTCCCTGGTCTACGAGGGCGGCAAGGGCTCGTTCGGGGTGCCGATGCCGCTGGCCATCCTGGTCGACCTCGACTTCGTGCACAACGCGCCGGAGTCGCTGGTCCGGGCGGGCGTGGGCGACGTGGTCAGCAACCTGTCGGCCATCGAGGACTGGCAGCTCGGCAACGTCGAGCGCGGCGAGCCCATCGACGGGCTGGCCTGCTCGATGTCCCGCACCGCCGCCGAGGCGCTCATCGGGCGCACCGACTCCATCGAGTCCGACGCGTTCCTGACCGTGCTGGCCGAGTCGCTGATCCTGTCCGGCATGTCGATGGTCGTCGCCGGCTCGTCCCGGCCCGCCAGCGGTGGAGACCATGAGATCCTTCATGCCGTGGATCAGCTCTTCCCCGGCACCTCCAACCACGGCGAGCTCGCCGGCATCGGCGCCGCCTTCTGCTTCTTCCTCAGGGAGGACGACGCCCGCGTCAAACAGGTCGTCAACTGCCTGCGCAGGCACGAGCTGCCCGTCGTCCCCGCCGACATCGGGCTGAGCCCCGAGCAGTTCGCCGAGGTCGTCGCGCTGGCCCCGGCCACCCGTCCCGGCCGTTACACGATCCTGGAGCACCTGCGCATGCAGGATTCCGAGATCCGCGATCGGGTGGGGGACTATGTCCGCGCCTTCGGTAGCTGAGCTGCGGCAGGTGGCCCAGCCGCCGGGCCACCTGGAGCGCAGGAACGGCGAGCACTGGGCGGGCGTGCTCTACATGCGCCGCCTGTCCATCTACGTCACCTGGTTGATGACCAAGACGCCCGTCACGCCCAACCAGCTCACCTGGGTGATGACGGTGGTGGGCGTCGCGGCCGGGTTCGTGCTGGCCCTGCCGGGGCTCTGGGCGGCGGTGCTGGCCGCTCTGCTCATCCAGGTCTACCTGCTGCTCGACTGCTCCGACGGCGAGCTGGCCCGCTGGACCGGCAAGACGTCGCTGGCCGGCGTCTACCTCGACCGGGTGGGCGCCTACTTCGCCGAGGCCGCCGTGCTGGCCGGGCTGGGCTGGCGCGCCTCGGAGGTGCTGCCCGACTGGTACACCGTGTTCGGGTTCGCCGCCGCGCTCGGCGCCATCCTCATCAAGGCGGAGAGCGACCTGGTCGAGGTGGCCCGGGCGAAGGGCGGGCTGGGGGCCGCGACCGAGGCGTCGGCCGTGCAGTTCAGGTCCGGGCTGCTGGGCCTGGGCCGGCGGGTGCTGGCGGCGACGAAGTTCCACCGGATCGTGCAGCCGATCGAGCTCTCGCTGCTCGCGCTGGGCACCGCGGTGATCGACGCGGTGGCCGGGAACATGACGGCCACCAGGGTGCTCGTCGTGGCCTGTTTGCTCGCCGCCGCCGTGCAGACCGTGCTGCACCTGATCAGCATCATGGCATCGAGGCGACTTGCTTGACCTCAGGTCGGAACCGAAGGTGGGCGTCGTCCGTCGTATTGATCGGACGTCCGCCGTTCGGTGGGGGTTCACTGTCGGTTCCGATACGCTTAGCTTCACCATCCAGACCATGCAGACCAGCAGACTCGGTGATCATGAAAGAATGCTCCGCCCGTGTTCTCAACGCGTCAGGACGATGATTCGTTGAAGATCTCGTGCGTCATCCTCACCATGGGCAACCGGGTCGCGGAGCTGAACCGGGCGGTCGAGTCAGCGCTCAACCAGGTCGACGGCGACGTCGAGGTGGTGATCGTAGGCAACGGCGCCGACGTGCCCGAGGTGTCGGCGACGCCACCCGAAGGGTCGGCCGCGGTCGTGAAAGCGATCCGGCTCGACCAGAACACGGGCATCCCCGCCGGCCGCAATCGCGGCGTCGAGGAGTGCTCGGGAGACGTCGTGCTCTTTCTCGACGACGACGGCTGGTATGCCAGCCAGAAGGTCGTCGCGCACGTACGCGACCGCTTCGCCACCGAGCCCGACCTCGCGGTGATCTCCTTCCGGGTCATGGACCCCGACGGGGGCATCGGTCAGCGGCGCCACGTGCCCCGCCTGCGCGCCGGCGACCCGCAGCGCTCCTCCCCGGTCACCACGTTCCTGGGCGGCGCCTCGGCGATCAGGCGCTCGGCGTTCCTCCAGGTGGGCGGGCTTCCGGAGAAGTTCTTCTACGCCCACGAGGAGACCGACCTGGCCTGGCGGCTGCTGGGCGAGGGCTACCGGATCGAATACGACGCCGAGACGGTGATGTACCACCCGCAGGTGCCGCCGACCCGCCACGCCGAGTTCTACCGGCTCAACGCCCGCAACCGGGTCTGGCTGGCCCGGCGCAACCTGCCGTGGCCGCTGGCGGCCCTCTACCTCACCAACTGGGTCGTGCTCACCCTGCTGCGCGAGCGCGGCTCGTCGGGCGCGCTCAAGGCGTGGTTCTCCGGCTTCCTCGAGGGCCTGCGCAGCCCGGCGGGCGAGCGTCGCCCCATGGCGTGGCGCACGGCCTGGCGGATGGTCAAGCTCGGCCGCCCGCCGATCGTCTGAGACCGCCGCGCCCGCCGATCGTCTGAGACCGCCGCCCCTGGGTCAGAGCCGGGCCGCCTCGCCGAAGGTCATCGCCGCGTGCGCGATCGTCGTGCTGAACATGGCCCGCTTGGGCAGCCCCAGCTCGCTCAGCTCCTTGGCGATGGGGTGGTTGCCCAGGCGGATCAGCGCGCCGCTGGGGCGGATCCTGGCGCCGCGCGCGCGTACGGACCAGGGGACCCGCCGGGTGACCCCGTCGCGGTGCGTGTAGGCGTCGAGGGGCGCCACCGCGGTGGCGCCCGGCACCGGCACGCCCGGCTTGATCAGCATGTCGAGCACGAGCCGGCCGTCCTTGCGCAGGACACACCTCTTGTACGGTGACGCCAGCCGCAGCTCGATGTCGGCCAGTTCCTTGGGGAACCCCCACAACGTCCGCCCCGCCTCCAGCGTGAACCGCTGGTCGACCGGCAGCCAGTGCACGAACACCCCGGCCTGCCGGAGGTCCGCCGCCCGCGTGGAGCCGGACGAGCCCGGAGGGCGCACCAGGAAGGCCATGCCGAACTCGTGGTAGGTGTCGAGGTCGCCGTCGCGGTAGTCCACGAACAGCAGCACGCAGACGGCCTTGCCGGGCAGGATTTCGGCCACGTCGAGACCGGAGTAGGCGATCACCGCCCGCGCGGCGTCGGCGCGCACGGGGTAGAGGGCGCTGCACACCTCGGCGTCCCGCACCCGCACGGGCATGCCCACCCTCCGGCCCTGGATCTGATGCGATGCCATGGGACAAGTACATCAACCGGCAAGCCGTGTGACCATTCCCGCCCCGGTTGCGTCTAGGTGTGATGTGACTTTCGGAAGAACTCGGGGGGCGTCATCATCGAGGAGCTGTATCGCGAGCACTGGCCGCTCGTGTGCGGGTTCCTCCTGCGCAGGACCCGTGACCCCCATCTCGCGGAGGACCTGGCCCAGGAGACGTTCGTCAAGGCGACCAGGGCCCTGCTCGGCTGGCGTGGCGAGAACCCGGCCGCGTGGCTGCTCACGATCGCGCGCAACGTCCTCGTCGACCACGTCCGCCGGACGCGCCGCGAGCTGCCCCTGCCCGACGCCGGCGAGCTGGGCGTGCCGCCGCTCCACGTGGCCGCACTCGACGTGCGCGATGCCCTCGACCGGCTCCCCGAGCAGCACCGCAGGCTGCTCAGGCTGGTCTACTTCGAGGGTTTCTCGCTGGTGGAGGTGGCCGCGATGACCGGCAGGAAGCACGCCTCGATCAAGACCGCCCTCTGGCGGGCCAGGAACGCCTTCGCCGACATCTACGGAGCTCCCCATGCCTGATGACTTTCCGGAAATGCCGGACTTTGATCCCAAGCTGACCAGGCGGGCGGTCCGCCGGGGCCTGCTCAGGACGACCACCAACGTCCTGGCGGTCCTGCTGGCGCTCGCGCTGGTGGCCACGGTCGGCTCGACCCTCGTCCAGGAGCGCGGCGACCGGGAGCGGCGCATGACGGACGTGCTCGGCACCGCCTTCAAGCTCTACAACCCGGCGTACGAGGTGACCGTGGGCGCCTGCTGCGAGACCACGCCGGTGTCGATGTCGTTCGAGGTGACCGCGTCCCCGCTGCGGGCCGTGGGTGGATTCTGGCCCGCCGGGGGCGACACGTACACGATCAGCCAGGACTTCTTCGGCCGCGTGGGCCACCTGCCGCTGGGCAGCACCGCCAACACCAGGCTCTCCTTCGCCCTGTACGACGTCGGCGGCGACCTGGCCGCCAAGGAGGAGGTCCGCAAGGTGCTGGCCAGGCTGCCGGACGGGCTCAACGCGCTGGCGGTGGTGGAGTTCGCGGCGCCGCTCAAGGAGAACGAGCTGAAGGCGTTCCTCGACCGGAACAAGTCGTGCGCCGACCGGGTCGTCTACGAGCGCAGGACGGGCTCGCTGCCCATCACCTGGGGTGAGATCACCTGGGATCGCGGTGAGTCCGCCGAGGGGAAGCAGGGGTGCGGGGTCGGCCTGGACAACTTCCGCTCCTGGGCCGGCCTGCTGCGCGAGCACGACGACGCGAATTTGCGCCGCTTCGATCTGACCCTGGCCCGGCTGCGCAAGGCGGCCGGCGACGGCCTCGCCTACGCCTACGTGGATCAGCTCGCCTCGGTCGAGGAACTGCGCGAGCTCATCGAGGACCCGCGCGTGCGCACGATCCGGTTGGCCGACGCCACCCTCGACCTCGATCGCCCCTAGACGGCCAGCGCGTGCGTGGCCAGGCCCGCCCACGACTCGGCGCGGCGCACGAAGGCCGCGGCGTGGTCCGGCCAGTGGTGGCGCAGACGCGCCTCCGCGTGCCCGAGCCCGCCCAGCTTCAGCCGCCGCACCGGGTCCTCCTTCAGGTCCAGTACGGCGTTCAGCACCGCGTCCACGTCGAGGGGCACCACGAGCCCGCACCCCGCCCCCTCGACCAGCGAGCCGCCCTGGGGAGTCGTGATCACCGGCAGCCCGCGGCCCATGTAGTCCATGATCTTCGTGGGCACCGTCCGCACCGTGTCATCGGCCAGCGACAGGCCGGCCAGCGCGCCCTCGGCCATGCGCAGGGCGTGCCGGTTGGGCACGTAGCCGAACCAGTCGAGCAGGCCCACCCGCTGCGCGTCCCGCAGCAGCGGGCGCACGTCGCGGGCCGCGGCGCCGATCAGGTCCAGCCTGATGCCGTGCGGGACCAGGCGCTCGGCCAGCCCGATCAGCTCCGTCACGCCGCGCTCGGCGGACAGGCGGCCGATGTGCACGACCCTGGTGTCGCCGGGAGGAGGCGGGCTGGACGACACCAGGGTCGCTTCCGGGACCACGGCGGGCGTGACCAGCTGGTGACGCCGCTCGGCCCGGGCGAGCTGCCTGGGGGTGACCTCTTCGCGTACGTCCCAGACGACCGGAGGGCGCCGGTAGGGCAGCGCGCGCAGCAATCGATGGTCGTGCACGATCAACAGGTCGGCGCCCCGCAGACCGCGTCTGAGCGCCGCGCGGGCCCTGCCGTAGGTGGCGTTGCGGGCCACGTCCACGGCGGCGAGCCCCATGGCGGGGGTCACGTTGAAGTAGGTGAACGGCGCGACGTAGGTCACCTCGTGGCCCGCGTCGAGCAGCGCCCGGATCTGCCTGTGCATGATCCGGGCGTCCTCGGGATGATGGACGGTGGTGGCGACACATGCGCGCATGTGTCGATGCTCCGCGCTTACCAGGTCAAAGGCGTTAATGCGGGTGGAACGGCTGCTTAACTTCGGGAGGGCCGGCGATAGAGCCAGACCAGGCGAGGCTCGAGCACCCACTTGAAGACCGTCCGGGTTTCGGGCAGGCACAGCACGATGGCCAGCGCGAAGCAGCTCGAACTGATCGCCAGCACGCCGAGCGGCCCGTGCAGCCACGGGAGCTCCAGCCAGCCCTGGTCCTTGGCGATCAGGACCGGGATGCCGTGCAGCAGGTAGCAGTAGAGCGTGCGGGTGCCCAGATCCGAATACCACGTCTCGCCTCTGGGGATCAGGGCCAGCACGGCGAAGCACATCGCCAGCGCGCACACCAGCAGCCCGGCGCGCACCCCCAGCCCCATCCACCAGGACATGTCGAGGTCCTGGAAGCTGTTCTTGTAGTAGAACGGGCCCAGCGGCGCCCTGGGCGCGATGTAGATGGCCACGGCCGCCGCGCCGAGGACCGTGATCACTGAGACGATCTTGATCCAGCGCCGGTTGAGCATCTCGAAGTGCTCGGGCTGCATCACCAGGCCGATCACGAAGAACGGCATGAGACCGAAGAAGCGGTCCATGCTGAAGTCGCCCTCGATCTGGGAGAACCCGGCGAACAGGTAGATCGCGATGGCCACCGGGACCGGATATTTCATCCGCTTCCACACCGGTGTGGACAACCGCCAGAACAGCAGCGCCAGGAGGTACCAGTTGAGCCACGCCGGATCGATGATCGTCAGGCTCCACTTCTGGCCCAGCCCGAAGCGGAGCGCGGCGTAGCCGACCTCGACGATGACGTAGGGCACCAGGAACGTGTCGACCAGCTTGTTGGTCTTGGCGTTGGAGTTCCAGAAATTCCTGGACAGGTAGCCGCTGATCAGCACGAACAGCGGCATGTGGAAGGTGTAGACGAAGATGTAGAGGGCCCTGGAGGAGTCGGCCGACAGCGTGGGCACCAGCGAGTGGCCGACCACCACGAGCGCGATCAGGACGAACTTGACGTTGTCGAGGTACGGGTCGCGCCTGCGCCGGGGCTGCTCCGGCTGCCGCTGCGGCTCGGGCCGCTCCTCGCGCCGCTCTCCGGACGCCGGGGCCTGGGCCACCGCCGTCTGGGGCCGGGCCTCCTCGCCGGGGGCCGCCCCGTGCGGATCGGTGGCCTCACTCCAGAAGGTCTCCTCCGGCAGCGGCCATCGGGCTCCCGTGTTGGCGGGCCCGTCCTCGTCCGGGCTTCGCGGGGTCGTGGCCGGTCGGGAGGATCTGGTGTCAGACACAGGGGGAAGTCGCTCAGCTTCGCTCGGGGCCCGGGAACACGGACGACAGCACGATCCGAAACCTTTCGGCTTCGTGTCGCGCCGCGTCGCCGACCCGCAACAGACTATCCCGCCCTCGCGGTCCTGTCTCTCGGAGAGGCCCAGAATGCCCGGTTACACAGGGAACTTGGAGCCTCTAGGTGCAGACGTTCTTCTGCTCGGACGCGGTGATCGTGCTGTTGTTGACGCTGTCGGGCAGCTTGGTGACCTTGACCGAGTCGAAGTCCTCGCCGACCACGAGCTGGATGATCGGCGTGCCCTTCGGCGCGGCTCCCGCCGTGGTGGCGGTCGTCGTGTACGGCTGCGCGTTCGTCGCCGGCACCTTGCCCGACGCCGCCTGCGGCTTGGGCAGGACCGAACCCCCCAGCGTGATGGCGTGGTCCGCGGCCGCCTCGATCGTCTTGGCGTAGTGGATCTCGCTCTTCGCCAGGCTCGCGCCGCCGGGCGCCTCGTAGTTGCCCAGCCCCACGATGTTGAAGCCCTGCTTGGCCAGCTCGTCGGCCACCTCGCGGGCCTTGCCGATGGTCTTGGTGCCGTTGAGCACCTGGACCCGTACCTGCTCCGGCTTGATGGTGACCTTGGGCTTGGCGCTGGCGCTCGGCTCCGGCGTCGTGACCTCGGTGTCGGTCTTGATCGAGGTGAACAACTCGGTGGCGTCGGGCTCCTTCCAGACCACCCGGTTGGGGTCGGCCGGATCGGGGCCCCACGGCACCGTGGTGAACTTGACGCCGTTGGCGGTCATCTCCTTGGCGCTCGTGGCGATCTGGATGAGCTGCTCGGTGTCGTTGGCCAGCTCGGGGTCCATGGTGACCGAGCTGGCCGCGGCCGCGATGAAGTCTCTGAGCCGGCCCACGTCGGTGAGCAGCTCGCTGCTGGTGGCCTTGGAGACGACCTTGCTCAGGAAGATCTGCTGGCGCTTGATGCGCTGGATGTCGCTGCCGTCGCCGTATTTGCGCAGGCGTACGTAGCCCAGCGCCTTCTCGCCGTTGAGCAGGCTCTTGCCGGGCGGCAGCACCAGCTTGGAGGCCTTGTCGTTGACGCCCGACTTCAGGCAGATCTCGATGCCGCCGAGCGCGTCCACGATGTTCTTGAAGCCGCTGAAGTCCACCTCGACGAAGTGGTTGACGCGGATGCCGGTGAGGGTCTCGATCGTGGAGATCGTGCAGGCGATGCCGCCGGAGTTGTACGCCGAGTTGATCATGTCCCGGCGCGGGGCCATCTCCTGCTTGGTGGCCTCGTTCTTGCACCTGGGGATCTGCACCATGGAGTCCCGCGGGAAGCTGATCAGGCGGGCCTTGTCCCGGTTGGGGGAGATGTGCATGAGGATGATGGTGTCGGTGCGCTTGCCGCCCGCGTCGGCCTGCCGGGCGAGCTGCTGGCCGTATCTGGCGTTGCCCTGGCCGGCACGCGTGTCGGAGCCGACGAGCAGCACGTTGAGCGCGCCCGTGTCCGGGGGACGCGGGTTGATGATGTCTTCCTTGACACTCTTCTCGTTGATGTTGCCGAAGGTGTCGCGGTAGATCGTGTAACCGGTCAGCGCGCCCGCCACCATCACCGTGGTGACGCCGATGCTGACCCAGGCCAGCACGCGCATCTTGGCCTGGCCGCCGCCCTGGCCGCCCGAGCGGTGACCGCGCGGGGGCCGGTCGTCGGGCGGCGGTGGCGGCGCGGCCGCGGCGGCCGCTCTGCGCGCCATCCTGCTGCCCGGCTGCGTGGGGGCCGCTCGGCGGTCCTGCAAAGAATCGACTACCGGCACGCTCCTGTAGTCACTCATACGCCCCCTAGCCTCACTCCTTGCGCCGCCGGCTTGGTCGCTCCGCGCCACGAGACTAGGTCACGTACGGCGTGCCTCGAGCCACGATCGTGGGGAACGGCCGTGACTTGGGCGTGATGTTTCCGCGGCACAGCATACTCAGAGCCGGACATTGGGTGGAATATCATCGCCAAACTCTTTCCTGCCTCCGGACTGTTCCCGCACGTCAGGCCTGATGCTCAGGGCCGCCGCCAAACAGGCCAGGGGTACGGCCGGCAACACGTACCGGTAGTCGAACTCGGCCGCCGCGGCCGGTGTGATCAGCAGCACAACGGCCGCTGACCAGGGCACCAGCCACTCCGGACCCGCCGCGAGGCGCCTTCCGCCGCGCCGGCGGGCGAACGCCGCCACCGGTGGCACGAGCAAGATCCCCAGGAGCACCGGGCCGGGCAGCCGCGCCATGCCCTGGTAGGCCCGCAGCCATCCGGCCTGAGGCTCGACGATCTCCGTGCCGATCGCACCCTGCTCGTAGAGCTTGGCATATTCGGCGCCCACCTGCGCGGGATAGCGCCCAGGTGGTCCGGGCTCCGTCACCGGGAACTGGTAGTAGGCGTAGACCTCGGGATCGGGATAGACGGGACGGCCCCAGGTGAACGTGCGCCCCAGCTCCGTCAGCACCGAGGCGGCGTAGTCGAGCGGCTGGCTGGTGATCGCCAGCGTCGCGAACCGGGCCGCCAGGTCGTCGTTCTCCTTCGAGAACGTGATGCCCGGCCGCAGCACCAGGGGGGAGTCCTTGGCCCAGATGTACTCCTGCGAGGGCGGGCGCCGCTCGGGCGGGCGCGGGTCGCACAGGATCCTCAGGTCGGGCGGTGGGTCCATCTCGGCGCAGTCGGCGAAGGACATCGTGCGCGCGTACAGGAAGACGCCGTTCGCGCCGACGATGCCGACGCGCTGGTAGGTGGCGTAGAACCAGGCGCCGTACGCGACGATCGGCACCAGCGCGGCGGCCAGCAGCACGCCGGCCGGCCTGATCCGCCCGCGCAGCACGAACCAGCCCGCCAGCACGACGATCAGCGGCTGGCCGACGGTCCTGGTGAGCGTGGCCGCCGCCAGCAGCAGTCCGATGGCCACGACCGTGGCGGGCCGCCGCGCCTGGCACAGCACCACGGCCGCCACGACCAGGAACATGAACAGCGTGTCGGAGACGAGCAGGTGCTCCAGCTCGACCTGGTAGGCGTCCAGCAGCACCGGCACCGTGGCCAGCGTCGCCACCCACCGGGGAGCCCTCCGCGCGGCCCGGTAGACCAGCACGCCGGTGGCCAGCCCCAGCAGGTGCTGCGCCGCCGTGACCGCGCCGAACGCGTGCAGGGGCTCCAGCAGCTTGAGGAACATCGAGTAGCCGGCCGGCCGCACGAGGTCGGGGCGGGGCCTGAAGACGGTGACGATGTAGGTGTAGGAGTCGGGGAACCAGAGGGCGGGCCGGTAGCCCAGCATGGCCAGGGCCCGCAGGACCGTGCCCAGGGCCAGGACGGCGAGGAACCACCTGTGCCGCCGCGCCCACGGCTTCGACCCTTGCGCCGCTCGCAGGGTGCGGCTCCTGAGCTCGCCCGCCATCCGCCGGGCCCACCGCTTCGGGTCGCGCGGCAGGCGGCGCCGGCCACGGCCGGGCCTGGCGGACTCCCCGGCGCGAGCCTCCGACATCACCCGCACGTCCTCCCGCTTCTCCGGCACCTCGCGTACGCTACCCGCGATCGCCCGCACCCCGTGCCTCCACCGCCGGAGCCGCCCGGCTTCCCGCGGCTGGGGACACGCGTGCCCGGCCCCGGCCGGGACGGGGCGGGCGCGACGTTGGATACGCTCGCTGACCGATGGAACTCGATCGACCCGGCCGGGTGCTCGCCGCGCTGTCCGTGTTGCCCGCCCTGGCCGTGGCGGGCTGGTTGCTCGCGGGCCTGCCGCTGCTGCTGCTCGGCCGGTTCGAGCCGGTGCTCGCCGCGCTGCTGGGGGTGCCCGCCGCCGCCCTGCTGTGCTGGGCCGGGACGAGAGGGCTGGGCGCCGCGACGGCCGGGGGCACCACGCAGAAGGGCGTGGAGAACGCCACGGAGACCGTGGTCAGCCCCGTGATGGGCCGGGGCGAGCTGCGGAGCTTCTGGGGGGTGCTGGCCTGGGCGTGGCCGGTGGCCGGGGTCGTGGTGGTGGCCGTGGCGTCCGGGGTGTTCAACGCGGTCATGCACAGCGAGCAGGTCGCCGTCCGGCGCGACCCGGCGACCTACGCCCAGTACGCCGCCTGGATCGCGGGCCACGGCTCCCTGCCCGTCCCCGCCCAGGCCGAGGCGTTCGGCGGGGCCGATCCGAAGCTGATGTTCGAGAGCGTCGGGTTCTACGCCGTGGACGGGGCCGTGGTGCCGCAGTTCATGCCGGGGCCGCCGATGTTGTTCGCGATCGGCAACTGGCTGGGCGCGCCGTTCGTGATGCCCGCCGTGCTGGGGGCGCTGGCCGTGCTCACGCTGGCCGGGGTGGTGGCACGGCTGACCGGGACGCGGTGGGCGGTGGTGGCGGCGGTGGCCTTCGCCGTGAGCCTGCCCGTCCTCTACACCTCGCGCACCACGTTCAGCGAGATCCCGTCGCTGATCCTGCTGTTCGGCGGGCTGGCGCTGGCATGCGACGCGCTCGCCCGGCCGGCGTGGGGGCGGGGGCTGCTGGCGGGGCTGGTCGCCGGGCTGGCGGTGCTGGTCAGGGTGGACGGGCTGCGTGACGTGCTGCCGGTGCTGGCGTTCGCGGGGCTGCTGCTCGCGATGCGGCGGTTCGGCAGGCCGCAGGGGGTGCTGGGGCTGCCGATGCTGGCCGGGCTGGTGGCCGGGGGCGGGATCGGGATGCTGGCCGCGTACCTGCTGGCCCGGCCGTACCTGACCTATCTGTCCGGGTCGGTCCGGCCGCTGCTGCTCATCTGCGCCGCCGTCCTCGTGCTCATCCTCGCCGGTACGGCCGCCGCCCCCGCCCTGGCCCGGATCCGGCTGCCGGGATGGGCCCCGGCGGCGGGGGCGGGCCTGGTCGTGCTGCTGATGGCGGCCCTGTACGCCCGCCCGTGGCTGCAGACCGTCACCCGCGTGCCCGCCAACCCGGACGACCGGCGCACGTACGAGATGATCGTGCAGATCCAGCGCGCCAACGGCATGCCCGTCGACGGCCACCGGCTCTACTTCGAGGACTCCCTGCACTGGGTGGTCTGGTACGTCGGCGCCCCCACCGTCGTGCTGGCCACGCTCGCCGCCGCCCTGCTCGTCCGCAGGCTGCTGCGCGACGGCACGCCCCTCGTGTGGCTGCTGCCCCTCGCGGTCGTGGGCTGGACGACCGTCACGACGCTGCTGCGCCCCGAGATCACCCCCGACCACCCGTGGGCCGCCCGCCGCCTGGTCCCCATCGTGATCCCCGGGATGATCCTGCTCGCCGCGTACGCCCTGTCCCGGCTGCGGAACCTCTTCGAGCGGCACGGGCCGCGCGTGCACCGGTGGGGGACGGCCCTGGCCGTCGTGCTGGTGCTCGTGCCGCCGGCCGTGACCTCGATCGGGACGGCGTTCACGCCGGTCGAGCGGGGCGAGGCGGCGGCGGTCGAGGCGATGTGCGCCAGGATCCCGGCCGACGCCTCGGTGCTGCTCGTGGAGCGGGTCACCGGCGAGCGGTTCACCCAGGTCGTACGCGGCATGTGCGGCCGGCCGGCGGCCCGGGTGGCCCGTACGGACTCGGACCTGGCGCCCGACGCCGAGATCCGCCGCCAGATCGAGCGCGTGCGCGCGGCCGGCCGCGTACCCGTCGTGCTGGGCGCCGAGGAGGCGCAGGTCGCGCTCTACGGGCCGCCGTCGCGGATCCTGGCACTGGTCACCCGGCAGGACGAGCGTTCCCTCCTCGACGCCCCCAACGGCACGTGGACCCTGGAGATGGAGGTGTGGATGGCGGTCGCCTGACCGGTTCGGCCGATCAGCGTGACCGGATGGGTCAGACTGGTGGGTGGGAGTGCTCGAATCGGGAGCTCCCACTGGTGGGATGTGGACCCGGCCTCCGGCTGGGCAGAGTAACCTCGACCCCCGTGAGCACGCTTGAGACCCCCAAGAGTGGAACTGCCGTGGAAGAAGCGCCGTACGTCACGATCGTCCTGCCCTGCTACAACGAGCAGGATCATGTCATCGACGAGGTGGAGCGCATCACCAAGGCGATGGACTCGAGCGGCTACACCTACGAGCTCGTCGCCGTCGACGACTGCTCGACCGACGCGACCCTGGCCAAGCTGCAGGAGGCCGCGCCCCACTATCCCCACCTGCGCATCCGCGCCTTCCACCGCAACGGCGGCTCCGGCACCGTGCGGCGGATCGGCTCGCAGGAGGCCAAGGGCGAGATCGTCGTCTGGACCGACGCCGACATGTCCTACGCCAACGAGCGCATCCCCGAGCTGGTGCAGATCCTGGAGAAGGACGCCACCATCGACCAGGTGGTCGGGGCGCGCACCAGCGAGGAGGGCTCGCACAAGCTGCTGCGCGTGCCCGCCAAGTGGGTGATCCGCAAGGTGGCCGAGATGCTGGCCGGGCAGAAGATCCCCGACCTCAACTCGGGCCTGCGGGCCTTCCGCAAGTCGGTGGCCCGGCCCTACCTGCGGCTGCTGCCCCCCGGGTTCTCGTGCGTCACGACGATCACGCTGTCGTTCCTCATGAACCAGCACGACATCTACTACCTGCCGACCGATTACGCCAAGCGGGCCGGCAAGTCGAAGTTCAGCTTCGTCTCCGACGCCTACCGCTACATCCTGCAGGTCCTGCGGATGATCATGTACTTCAACCCGCTCAAGGTGCTCATGCCGCCCGCGCTCTGGCTGGTGGCCATCGGGTTCGTGAAGGGCGTCTGGGACATGATCCAGCACCCGTTCTACTTCCCGGCCAACACCGTCATGATCTTCCTGTCCGGGATGCTGATCGGATCGGTGGCGCTGCTCGCCGACCTGATCGTGCGCTCGCGGGGAGAGTGACGTTGCGGATCGCGATCGTCGGCCCGACCTATCCGTACAAGGGGGGCGGGGCGCAGCACACCACCGAGCTGGCGCACCGCCTGGCGGCCCTCGGCCACGACGTGGTGATCGAGTCGTGGCGGGCGCAATACCCGTCGTTCCTCTATCCGGGGCAGCAGACGATCTCCGCGCCCGAGGGCACGCCCTATCCCAAGACCGTGCGCCGGCTCGACTGGCGGCGGCCCGACGGGTGGGTGGCGGCCGGGCGGCGGCTGCGGTCGGCCGACCTGGTGGTGCTGGCGGTGCTGAGCCCGGTGCAGGTGCCCGCCTATCTCGGAATCCTGTACGGGATCGGGCGTAAAGTCAGGACGATCGCCCTCTGCCACAACGTGCTGCCGCACGAGCGGAAGCCCTACGACGAGCCGCTGATGAAGGCGCTGCTCAAGCGGGTCGACGGCGTGCTGGCCCACTCCGAGCAGCAGGCTGACCTGGCCAGGGGGCTCACCGGCAAACCGGTCAGCGTGGCCGGGCTGCCGCCCCATTTGCCCTCGACCACCGGCGAGCGGTCGGCCGAGGTGCACCGCCGGTTGCTGTTCTTCGGCATCGTGCGCCCGTACAAGGGGCTCGACCTGTTGCTGCGGGCGTTGCCCGAGGGGATCGGGCTGACGGTCGCGGGCGAGTTCTGGGGCGGGCTCGACGAGACGAAGGCGCTGATCGCCGAGCTGGGCCTCGGTGACCGGGTGGAGCTGCGGCCGGGATACGTCGCCGCCGCGGACGTGCCGAAGCTGTTCGCCGCGGCCGACGCGCTCGTGCTGCCCTACCGCACCGCGACGGCCAGCCAGAACGTCTGGCTCGGGCACGAGCACGGAGTGCCGGTGATCGCGACCCGGGTGGGCGCGCTGGCCGAGCACATCACCGACGGCGTGGACGGGCTGCTGGTCGAGCCGGGCGACGCCGGCGCGCTGCGCCGGGCGATCGAGCGGTTCTACGCCTCCGGCGAGCCCGAGAGGTTGCGGTCGGGCGTCAAGGCGGTCGATCCGGAGCCGTTCTGGTCGGCGTACGCGGGGGCGCTGCTCGGCGCCTGACGGCCCAGCAGGAACGAGATGCCCGCGGCCGCCGCGTCGGCCAGCGTGAACGCCAGCCGCGACACGATCGCCACCGCGAGCGCGGCTGGCGTGCCGATGATCGGCCCGAGCACCAGCACCAGCGCGCCCTCCCTGACCCCGACCCCGGCCGGGACCACCACGGTGAGGATCCCGGTCGCCCAGGCGAACGCGTAGGCCCCGGTCGCGATGACGTAGAGGTCGGCGCGGCCGGCGACCAGCCAGATGTGCAGGCCGTACACGAACCAGCCGAGCGCCGTCCACGCCACCGCGACGACCACCGTACGGCCCGGCAGCACGCTCTCCAGCGGCTCCTTGCGCGCGATGCGCAGCGCCAGGTTGAGCCCCCAGGTGAGCACCTTCGGGTGCAGGCACACGATGATCACCGGCACCAGCAGCACGAGGTACCACGCCTCCCGCACGGCCTCCAGCCCGCTCAGCGTGACCGCGGCGATCGAGATCGCCACCCCGATGTTGATCACCAGCCCCAGCGAGATCGTCGCGAACGTGCGCCGCGGCGGGCTCCCGTGGTCGCGGCCGAGATCCATCATCGCCGCGTACGCCCACACCGCGCCCGGGATGTATTTCCCGAGCTGCCCCACGAACATGATCCGCCCGGCGATCCGCACGGGCACCCTGGTGCCGAGCCCGGCCAGGATCTCCCGCCAGGCCAGCAGCATGAAGAACTGGCCGAGCAGCACCGCGGCGAACGCCCCGAGCACCGCCCACGGCGACATCGCGGCCACGGCGGTCGTGGTCTCGTGCCAGTTCGCGGCCAGGCCGTAGCCCAGGAAACCGAGCGCGACCAGGGCGAGGAAGATGCGCAGCAGGCGGCGGAGCATTGGCTCAGGTTACGCGCGGTTCACCTGGTATAGCCAGACGACGCCAGGTCGGCCACCGTACCGAAGGCGTTTGACGTCGGATGGGCACAGAGGTCGGTACGGTGGGGAACCGTGGTGAAGCAACGGGTCGCGCAGCTCGAATACTCAGAGTTCCAGTCCGCCATGCTCGACGAGGAGAAGCGCAGGCGGAAGGCGGCGAAGATCATCGCGGTGCTCGAGCACTTCCACGGGCCGCTCGGCGGGAAGACCGTGGGCGACGTGGGCTGCTCGGCCGGGTTCATCGCCGACGAGCTGGCGCACGCCGGGGCCAAGCACACGCTGGGCATCGACATCGACGTGCCGGGGCTGCGCAAGGCCGCCGACCGGTTCGGCGAGCGGGTGGCCTTCGTCTGCGGCGACGGCACCGCGCTGCCGTTCCCCGACGGCTCGATCGACGTGCTGGTGTTCAACCACATCTACGAGCACGTCGTCGACCCCGACGCGGTGGTGGCGGAGATGCGGCGGGTGCTGTCCGACGACGGGGTGCTCTATCTCGGGCTCGGCAACCGGCTCGGCGTCATCGAGCCGCACTACAAGCTGCCGTTCCTGTCCTACCTGCCGCCCGCGCTGGCCGACCGCTACGTGCGGGCGTTCGGGCGGGCCGACCACTACTACGAGCGGTTCAGGACGCGGCGCGGGCTGCGCAGGATGCTCAGCGCCTTCCACGTGTGGGACTACACCTTCCCCGTGCTCGCCACGCCGACCCGGTTCGCCGGGGGCGAGCTGTTCCCCGGCGTGCTGGGGAAGGTGGTCAGGACCGTGCTGTCGCGGGCGCCGCGCGAGGTGCTCAGGCTGCTGCTGCCGGTGGTGCCGACGTACCTGTGGGTGGCCACCAAGACGCCGCGGCGGCCGGTCGGCGCGGCGCTGCCGCAGCCGCCGGAGCGGGTCCGCCCGCTGTGAGCGCCGATGAGTCCCCCGTGGAGGCCCCGGCGGAGGCACCCGTGGAGGCCGTGCCGCGGCGTCCCGCGAAGCGCCGGTTGGTCAGATACGCGTTCCTGGCCGTCGCGCTCGGCTTCGGCGGGTACGCGGTGGCCCGGGAGTGGGACGCCGTGGTGGCCGGGTTCGCCAGGCTGTCGTGGCCCGCGCTGGCCGGGTCGCTGGTGGCCGTGGTCGCCGCGCTGCTCGGCGCCATGCTCACCTGGCGTACGCTGCTGGCCGACCTCGGCTCGCCGCTGCCCGCGCGGCCCGCGGCCAAGGTGTTCTTCGTCGGCCAGCTCGGGAAATACATCCCCGGCACGGTCTGGCCCGTGCTCGCCCAGATGGAGATGGGCCGCGACCTCGGCGTGCCGCGGACGCGCAGCGCGGCGGCGTTCTTCCTGATGATGCCCATCCAGCTCGCCACCGGCCTGCTGGTCACGCTCGTCACGCTGGGCTGGGACCGCTACGGCTGGCTGCTGCTGCTCATCCCGCTGCTCCTCGTCCTGCTGGAGCCCAAGGTCGTCAACGGCGTCATCGGCTACGCCCTGCGCCGGCTCAAGCGCGAGCCCCTCGAACGCCCCCTCACCAGGCGCGGCATGCTGACCGCCCTCGGCTGGGCGCTGACCGGCTGGATCGCCTACGGCGTCCACCTCTACTTCATCGCCCCCCAGGGCGGCCCGCTGTTCGCCGTGGGAGCCTTCGCGCTGTCGTGGTGCCTGGGGATCCTGACGTTCGTCGTCCCGGCGGGCGCGGGCGTGCGGGAGATTGCCATGGTTGCCGTGCTGGCGCCTCATCTGGATCGGGGCTCCGCAATTGCGGTGGCGCTTTCGTCCCGCATTGTCATCATCGTGGGCGATCTGATCTGCGCAGGCTTGGCGGGAATTGCGGCGCGTCGCGACTCGGTGTGATTTGGCCCACGATTTAGGGGAGGCTGGTCATAAGCTGAACTTTAGAGGGGGACGCCCAGTCCCACGTTGATCTTGAGGGGAGAAGATCTGCGTATGCCTCGAGTGCTCGTCGATGCGGCGGCGGTCCCCGCGGACCGCGGCGCGTTGATCAGGTATGTGGACGGGCTCGTGGCCGCGCTCGATCGGGCGGGTGCGGACCTGGCCGTGGTCTGCCAGCGAGCCGAAGCTGAACGATACCGGAGCCTCGCGCCCTCGGCCCAGGTCATCGCCGGGCCCGTCGCGATCACCAACAGAGCCACCAGGCTGGCCTGGGAGCAGACCGGACTGCCCCTGCTCGCGCGCCAGGCGGGAGCGGACCTGATCCACGCGCCCTATTACTCCATCCCGCTCAGCTCGGGCCTGCCGATCGTCGTGACGGTGCACGACGCGACCTGGTTCACCGAGCCCGACCAGCTCGGCCCGCGCGCCTCGTTCATCCGCTCGGCCACCCGCACCGCCGTACGCCACGCCCGCCGGGTGATCGTGCCGTCCAAGGCGACCAGGGACGAGCTCGTACGCGTGCTGTCCGCCGACCCCACCCGCATCGACGTCGCCTACCACGGCGTCGACCTGGCCCAGTTCTACCCGCCGAGCGAGGAGGAGATCCGCCGGTCCGCCATGAGATGCGGGCTGCACGGACAGCCTTATGTGGCGTTCCTGGGCGCGCTCGATCCGCGCAAGAACGTCCCCAACCTCATCCGCGGCTTCGCCACCGCCGTGAAGCGGCTGGAGCGGCCGCCGGCGCTGGTGATCGGCGGTGGCGTGCACGAGGACGACGTGGACGCCGCCTGCCGGGAGGTCGAGGCCACGGTCAGAGTGATCAGGCCCGGCTATCTCCGCGCCCCCGACCTGCCCGGGTTCCTGGGCGGGGCGCTCGTGGTGGCCTTCCCCTCGCGCGGCGAGGGGTTCGGGCTGCCGGTGCTGGAGGCCATGGCCTGCGGCGCCCCGGTCCTGACGACGCATCGCACCTCGTTGCCCGAGGTCGGCGGCGATGCCGTGGCCTACACCGAGCCGGACGCCGACAGCATCGCCACGGCGCTCGGCCAGCTGCTGGCCTCCTCCGAGCGGAGGAAGCAGCTGCAGGAGGCCGGGCTGGCCCGAGCTCGCGAATTCACGTGGGAAGCCTCCGCGGAGGCGCATCTCAGCTCCTATCAACGCGCAATCGAATAGTTCGGTAACCTCACGGAGTGATGGAGAGCTCTTTGCCAGACCTCGAGGCGATCCTCCTGGTCGGGGGGCAGGGCACGCGCCTGCGTCCGCTGACACTGGGCACGCCCAAGCCGCTGCTGCCGACCGCCGGGGTGCCGTTCCTGGCACATCAGCTGGCCCGCGCCCGATCCTTCGGCGTGCGCCGCATCGTGTTCGCGACCTCGTACAAGGCGTCGATGTTCGAGCCGGCCTTCGGTGACGGGGCGGCGCTCGGGCTCTCGCTCGAATACAT
Organism: Nonomuraea sp. MTCD27; assembly: GCF_041950495.1. Lineage (NCBI taxonomy): Bacteria > Bacillati > Actinomycetota > Actinomycetes > Streptosporangiales > Streptosporangiaceae > Nonomuraea > Nonomuraea sp. MTCD27. The sequence goes on from NZ_JBGNUW010000020.1 coordinate 180,429, forward strand.
GACGGAAGAGACGCCGCTGGGCACCGGCGGCGCGATCCGCAACGCCGCCGAGGCGCTCGCGGCCGGCCCCGACGACCCCGTGCTCATCCTGAACGGGGACATCCTGTCCGGGCACGACATCGGCGAGCAGGTGCGCCTCCATCGTGCGCGCCAGGCCGCCGTAACGCTCCATCTGACAGAGGTGGACGATCCCACCCGGTTCGGCTGCGTGCCGACCGACGAGGCGGGGCGCGTGACGGCCTTCCTGGAGAAGACGCCCAATCCCGTGACCAACCGGATCAACGCCGGCTGCTACGTCTTCACCCGGTCGGTGATCGACTCGATCCCGCGCGACGAGGTCGTGTCGGTCGAGCGCGAGACGTTCCCGGGGCTGATCGAGTCGGGCCGGCTCGTGCTGGGGTACGCCGACCGCACCTACTGGCTCGACGTCGGCACGCCCAGCGCATACGTGCAGGGCTCGCGCGACCTGGTGCTGGGCCGGCTGGCCTCGCCCGCGCTGCCCGGGCCGACGGGCGAATACCTGATGCTCGAGGGGGCCCGCATCTCGCCCGAGGCGAAGGTGCTGGGCGGCACGGTGGTCGGCGCGCGGGCCGTGGTCGAGGCCGGGGCCTCGGTGGCCGGGTCCGTGCTGAGCGACGACTGCGTGGTCGAGGCCGGGGCCTCCGTGACCGACTCCGTGGTGGGGCGGGGAGCGCGGATCTGCGCGGGCACCGTCGTGCGCGACGCGGTCATCGGCGACGCCGCCGTCGTGGGGGCGGGCAACGAGCTGCAGAACGGCGTACGCATCTGGCCGGGCATCGAGCTGCCCGAACGGGCGATGCGCTACTCCAGCGACGTCTGACCCCCGGCCTGGCTCCGCCGACCGGCAGCACACCCGCGAGCGACAGCACACGGCTCTCCGGCGACCTCCCGCCGCCGGCGGCTTCCCGGGCGCTGAGGCTCAGGTGCTCCCGGGGCTTCCTGGCAGGTGGCCCCGAGGGACGGCACGCCTCGGTGACGGGTGCCGGCCGGTGCGAGCAGCGGAGGGAGCGCGGCAGACTGGACGGGTGATGGAGCGCAGGTGGGTGCCCGAGGGGCCGCTGGACGTGGGGCTGGCGCTGCAGCCCCACAAGCGCGGCAGCGGCGATCCCACCTGGCGCCAGAGCGGTGACGGCTCCGTGTGGCGCACCTCCAGGACTCCCGACGGGCCCTGCACGCTCAGGGTGAGCGTCAGGGCCGGGTGCGTGCACGGGCAGGCGTGGGGGCCCGGGGCGGGGTGGGTGCTGGAGGCGCTGCCGGCGCTCGTGGGGGCGGAAGACGATATCTCCGGATTTAGCGTCAAGCATGAGGTGCTGGCGGAGGTCGTCAGGAAATATCCGGGCCTGCGGCTCGGGCGGACGGGGCGCGTCATGGAGGCCCTCGTACCTGCCGTGCTGGAGCAGAAGGTCGTCGGGCGGGAGGCGTGGCGGGCCTGGCGGTGGCTGCTCACCCGCTACGGCGAGCCCGCCCCGGGGCCGGCCCCCGAGGGGATGCGGGTCGTGCCCGAGCCCGCGGTGTGGCGGCAGATCCCGAGCTGGCACTGGCACCGGGCCGGCGCCGAGGCGGTACGCGCCAGAACGATCGCCAACGCCGCCTGGCACGCCGACAAGCTGGAGGCGGCCGCCACCACGGAGGAGCTCGACCGGCTGCTGCGCGCGCTGCCCGGGATCGGGGTGTGGACGTCGGCCGAGGTGCGCCAGCGCGCCTTCGGCGATCCCGACGCCGTCAGCGTGGGCGACTTCCACCTGGCCAAGCTCGTCGGCTATGCCCTGACCGGGGAGAAGACCGACGATCCGGGGATGATGCGGCTGCTGGAGCCGTACGCGGGGCATCGGCACCGCGCCACGGTCCTGGTCTGGCTCACCGGCCTGCGCCCGCCCGCGCGGGGGCCCCGGATGGCGGCGCGCGACTACCGGTCGTTCTGACCCGGCCCTGGGTGCGTGCGACGAACTCAGCCCGACGTACTGTGCCTCTATGAGTTCTGACTCCGCGCTCCGCCGCGCCCTCGCCCGAGCCCGGGACGGCAAGACCCTGGACGTGACCGAGGCGACCGTCCTCCTGCACGCCCGCGACGAGCACCTCGACACGCTTCTCGGACACGCCGCCCGCGTGCGTGACGCCGGGCTGCGGGCCGCCGGCCGCGAGGGAATCATCACCTACAGCAGGAAGGTGTTCATCCCGTTGACCCGGCTGTGCCGGGACCGTTGTGGTTATTGCACTTTTGCCACCGCGCCGCACAAGCTGCCCGCGCCGTTCCTGAGCCCGGACGAGGTGCTGGAGATCGCCCGGCAGGGGGCGGCGATGGGGTGCAAGGAGGCGCTGTTCACGCTGGGGGACCGGCCGGAGGACCGCTGGCACCAGGCCAGGGAGTGGCTCGACGCGCACGGTTACGACGACACCTTGTCCTACGTCCGGGCCATGGCGATCAGGGTGCTGGAGGAGACCGGGTTGCTGCCGCATCTCAACCCGGGGGTGCTGAGCTGGCGGGACCTCCAGCGGCTCAAGCCGGTCGCGCCGTCGATGGGAATGATGCTGGAGACGACGTCGCGGCGGTTGTTCGAGGAGAAGGGGCAGCCCCACTACGGCTCGCTGGACAAGGACCCGGCCGTGCGGCTGCGCGTGCTGGAGGACGCCGGGCGCACGAACGTGCCGTTCACCACGGGGATCCTGATCGGCATCGGCGAGACCGTCGAGGACCGGGCCGAGTCGATCTTCGCGATCCGCCGGGTGGCCAGGGAGTACGGCGGCATCCAGGAGGTCATCGTCCAGAACTTCCGCGCCAAGCCGGACACCGCCATGCGCGGCCTGCCCGACGCCGACCTGCAGGAGCTGGCCGCCACGATCGCGGTGGCCCGCCTCGTGCTCGGCCCCCGCGTACGCCTCCAGGCCCCGCCCAACCTGGTCGACGCCGAGTACGAGCTGATGATCCGCGCCGGGATCGACGACTGGGGTGGCGTGTCGCCCCTCACGCCCGACCACGTCAACCCCGAGCGGCCGTGGCCGCAGATCGACGACCTCGCGGCCCGTACGGAGGAGGCCGGGTTCCGGCTCCGGGAACGTTTGACGATATATCCGGAATATGTGCTGGCCGGCGAGCCCTGGCTGGACCCCCGCCTGGCCGGCCACGTCGCCGCCCTGGCGGACCCCGCCACGGGCCTGGCCCGTACGGACGCGGTGCTCGAAGGCCGTCCCTGGCAGGAGCCCGACGGCGGGTTCGCCGCCTCGGGACGGGTGGACCTGCACGTCGAGGTGGACACCACGGGCCGCACGAACGACCGCAGGGACGACTTCGACCACGTCTACGGCGACTGGGAAGCCCTGCGCGAGCGCCTCGGCACGGTGGCCGCCGCCACCCCGAGCGACGTGCGGCAGGCGCTGCGGCGCGCCGAGGCCGACCCGGCCGGGCTGACCGACGCCGAGGCCGTGGCGCTGCTCGGGGCCGAGGGTGAGGCGCTGGACGAGCTGGCCGCCATCGCCGACGCGCTGCGGAAGGAGGCGGTGGGCGACGAGGTCACCTACGTCGTCAACCGGAACATCAACTTCACCAACGTCTGCTACACCGGCTGCCGCTTCTGCGCCTTCGCCCAGCGCAGGACCGACGCCGACGCCTACACCCTCAGCCTCGACCAGGTCGCCGACCGGGCCGAGGAGGCGTGGGCGGCCGGCGCGACCGAGGTGTGCATGCAGGGCGGCATCCACCCCGACCTGCCCGGCACCGCGTACTTCGAGATCGCGCAGGCCGTGAAGGCCAGGACCCCCGGCATGCACGTGCACGCGTTCTCCCCGATGGAGGTCATCAACGGCGCCAGCCGGACGAACCTGTCCATCCGCGACTGGCTGGAGGCGGCCAAGGAGGCCGGCGTGGACTCGCTGCCGGGGACGGCGGCCGAGATCCTCGACGACGACGTGCGCTGGGTGCTGACCAAGGGCAAGCTGCCGGCCAAGGAGTGGATCGAGGTCATCACCACGGCCCACAAGGTCGGCATCCCCACCACCTCCACCATGATGTACGGGCACGTCGACAACCACCTGCACTGGGTCAGGCACATCAAGCTCATCCGGCGCCTGCAGGAGGAGACCGGCGGCTTCTCGGAGTTCGTGCTCCTGCCGTTCGTGCACACCAGCGCCCCCATCTACCTGGCCGGCGTGGCCCGGCCCGGCCCCACCGCGCAGGAGAACCGGGCCGTGCACGCGCTGTCCAGGATCCTGCTGCACGGCGCGATCAGGAACATCCAGTGCTCCTGGGTCAAGCTCCAGGACGACCTGTGCCGCCAGGTGCTCCAGGGCGGGGTGAACGACCTCGGCGGCACGCTGATGGAGGAGACGATCAGCCGGATGGCCGGGTCCGAGAACGGCTCGTACAAGACCATCAGCGAGCTGCGCGAGATGGTCGAGGTCAGCGGCCGGCCGGTCCGGCAGCGCACCACCGAGTACGGCGTCCCCGACGACGAGCGGCTGGCCGCCTCGGCGGCCAGCGACGGTGTCTGCCAGAGCGTGCGACGGGTGCTGCCGATGGCGTAGTTGTAACATGTTCTAACAAGGCTTGCACCCGTCATGGGTGGCGCTGGGAGAATCATCACTCCCCTGGAGAGAGGTTCACCGTGCGGTTTGGTCGACACCGCGCCGCGATGTCCCCCGAGCAGCGGCGCAGGAAGGCATTCCAGCGCGGCATGCTGGCGGGGTTGACCGCCGTGGCCATCGTCGTGGCCGGGCTCGTCGCGATCTTCGGCGGCGGTGGCGTGCTGTGCACCACACGAGAGCCTGTTCTGGTCAATGTGGCCGCCGCGGTCGACGTGGCTCCGGCGGTCATGGAGGCGGCGGGCCGGTTCAACGAGACGAAGGCGTCCGTGGGCGGGCGGTGCGTGCTGGTCCAGGTGACCGAGCAGCCGCCCGCCACGGTCCTGCGCACGCTGATCGGTGACCGGGCCGGGGTGCTGCGCGAGCGGCCCGACGGGTGGGTCGCGGACTCCTCGGCCTGGATCAGGCTGGCCCGCCAGCAGGGCGCGACCGCGCTGCCGGCGGGGGAGACCGTGGTGGCCACCTCGCCGCTGGTGTTCGCCACCCGGTCGTCGCTGGCCCGGCGCTTCTCCGTGGGCAAGACCGAGATGAACTGGCGGATGGTCTTCCCCTCGACCGTGCGCGGGCGGCTGACGCCCAACGCCGACGAGCCCGACGTCGTACGCGTGCCCGACCCGTCGCTGGCCGGGGCGGGCATCGCGACCGTGGCCGCCGCCCGGGACGTCGTGGGCACGGGGCCGGAGGCGGACAAGGCGCTGACCGCGTTCGTACGGTGGGCGCAGGCCGGCTCGACGCCCGACTACCGCAGCATGATGGACGCCGTGGACGACCGCTCGTTCTGGCAGCGCCCGGTCGTCATCGTCCCCGAGCAGTCGGTGTGGGAGCACAACCTGCGGCCCTCCTCCGACCCGGTCGTGGCCCTGCACCCGCGCGAGGGCACGATCAACCTCGACTACCCGTACGTCGTCACCGCCGCCGACCCGGCCGTCGCCGAGGCGTCCACCGCCTTCGCCGAGTGGCTGGAGGGCCCACAGGTCCAGGAGATCGTGCGGCGGGCGGGGTTCAGGTCGGGCGACGGCGCCCAGGGCCCGGTCTCGCCGCTCCCGCAGATCCCCTCCGAGACGCCGAGGACCAGGGCGTCGGTCTCCCCCCAGGACATCGACGAGGCCCTGCGCGCCTGGAGCAGGCTGGCCCCGCCGACGAACATCCTGGTGCTGGCCGACACCTCCAAGCACATGGCCGAGCCGCTGAACGGCCGTACCAGGGTCAGCGTGGCGCTGGAGGCCGCCAAGATCGGCCTGCAGCTCTTCCCCGACTCCACGCACATGGGCATGTGGGAGTTCGCGAACACGCTGGGGCGCATCAAGGGTTACCAGGAGCGGGTCGCCCTGGGGCCGATCAACGAGCCGGAGACCGGCCAGGTGCTCCGCAGGAGCCGGCTGGACGAGCTGACCGGCACGATCACCGCCCATCCCAAGCTGGACAGCTCGCTGTACGACGCGATCCTCAGCGGCTTCCGCAAGGTCTCCGGCGATTACCGCGAGGAGATGAACAACACGCTCCTGGTGATCACGGCAGGCCGGGACGACGGCAAGGGCACGAACCACGCGCAGCTCCTCGACCGGCTGCGCAGCGAGTGGAACCCGGACAAGCCCGTTCAGATCATCATCATCGCGTTCGGCAAGGGGGTGGACCGGGAGGGCCTGTCGCAGATCACGGCCGCCACGAACGGCTCCCTGCACGAGGCCCAGGAGCCGGGCGAGATCATCGACGTCTTCCTCGCCGCCCTGGCCCGCAGGCTGTGCCACCCCACCTGCAAGCCGACGACGTGAGGGGACGCCCGCCGGGCGCCCCCTCACACCGGGAAGGTCGTTACACGCGCTGCCAGAGCGCCGGTACGTTCGGCGGCTCCCACCCGGCGAGGGCGGTGTGCGCCTGGAGGCAGCGGTAGGAGGCGCCGTTGTAGGTCACGGTGCTGCCGACGGCGTACGCGGTGCCGGCCCGCCACGTGCCCGAGGGCGTCGTCGGGGTCACGGTCGGCGTCGGGGTCGGCGTCGGCGTGACGGTCGGGGTGGGCGTCGGGGTCGGGTTGCCGCCACCGCCGCCGATGTTCAGGTCGATGCAGGAGTAGAAGGCGTTGGTCGTGTCGGAGATGTTCCAGATGGCCAGGACCTTCTGCCGGCCGGAGAAGCCGGAGAAGTTGACCGTGTGCGAGATCGTCGCCGGCGGCTGCTGGCCGTTGCCGTTGAACACGGCCACCCGCGTGTTGCCGATGTAGTACTCGTAGTTCTGGGTGGCGTGGCGAGCGGTGAACGTCCAGGTGAAGGTCACCGAGCTGCCCACCGACGCGACCGGCCAGGGCTTGCTCTCGTCACTGAGCTGGGCGAACTGCCCGAGGTTGGCGTGGCAGCTGCGCAGCCCCTTGGGCCCTTCCACGCTCTGCGGCTCGTAGACGATGTTGCCGCAGCCGGAGACCCTGCCCTGGGCGCAGTTGGCCTGGCGGCTGGGTGGCGTGAGCACGTAGCCGTGGGCGAACGCCGGCGTGGTGTTGAACACCGTGGTGGCGACCGCTATCACCACCACGGCGACCAACGTGAGAGTCCTTCTCATGAAGTGGCTCCTTTACATGGGGGGATGCTCCAAATGTAAAGGAAACTTTCCTAACGGTAAACGGTCGGCTTACTGCTGTCGGAATCCCGGTCAGCGCGTGACGATGAAATCCCCTGGATCGCGCGGCGCCCGGTCGCGCGGTGGCGCGGCGGCGTGCCCGACGGCCACGCAGCCCATCGGATCCCACGAATCGGGCAGGTCCAGCACCTCACGGACGACCGGCCGGCAGAACATCGTGGACGACACCCACGCCGAGCCGAGCCCCTCCACGGCGAGCTGGATCAGGAAGTTCTCCACCCCGGCGCCGGTCGCCACGACGAACATCTCCCGCTCGGAGGCGTTGCGCCGGTCGTCCCGGTAGGTGTGCGAGCCCTCCATCACCAGGCACGGCACCACCAGGTAGGGGGCGTTGCGCAGCACGTCGCCGCGCCTGACCCGCTTGGCGATCGACTGCTCGGTGAACCCGTCGCCGCGCAGGTCCTCGGTCCACGCCTCGCGCATGGCGTCGAGCAGCTTGGTGCGGGTCTCCGGCGACTCCAGCAGCACGAACCGCCACGGCGTCGTGTGGTGCGGCGCGGGCGCGGCGATGCCCGCCGCCACCGCCCTGCGCACGGCCTCGGGATCGACGGGCCGCTCCGAGAACTCCCTGATCGTACGGCGGGCGAACACCACGTCGCGGGACCCGTAGCGGAACAGGTCCTCGTCGGCCGGCCGCACCAGCGGCCTGACGCCCGGCCCGTCGTCGTCGGTCACCAGATGCGACAGCCCGCGCACGACCGCCACCGGAACCCCGTCGAGCTTGCCCTTGACCAGCTCGGCCGCGCTCGCGATCTCGTCGGCCAGCGCCGTCACGGTGGCGTTGAGCTGGTTGCCGTAGGAGTCGGAGGTGCCGCGGAAGTCGTCGAGGGGCCGCACGCCGGCCGCGCCGATGGCCACGTCGGTGAGGCCGTGCCGCCACGGGCGGCCGAACGTGTCGGACACGATCACCCCGACCCGGCGGCCCAGGCCCGCCCTGATGCGCCTGGCGGAGGCGTCGGAGTCTTCGGGGAGGAGCAGCACGGTGCCGGGCTCGGTGTTGGAGGCGTCGACCCCGGCGGCGGCCATCACGAAGCCGTGCCGGGTCTGGGAGATGACGGTGTCGCCGCGCCTGGCGACCACGCGCTCGGTCTCCTCCTCGATCGCCTTCGCGCGGTCGGGCGCCTGCCGCACCCGGCCCTCGGCCTTGCTCACGATCTTGGACGTGACCACCACGATGTCGCCGTCGCGCAGGTCGGCGTCGGCCAGCAGCGCCGCCAGGTCGTCGCCGGGCCGCACCTCGCCGAGGCCGGTCACGGCGATCACTTCGATCCGCTCGGGGGTGACGGTCATCGTGCGAGCTCCTGGGCCAGGTCGAGGGCGGTGCGGGCGATGCCGGCCGCGGCGTCGGCGTCGTGCATGAGGATCGGACGGGCGACCACCCGGACGCCGTCGAGCGCGGCCCCGGAGTCCTCCTCGGCCACCAGCCAGCCGTCGATCAGCTCCGAGCCGTAGAGCTCCAGCACGGCCTGCGCGGTCGTCTCCACCCCGATCGCGGTCAGGCAGGCGTCGGCCATGCCCCTGACCGGCGCGCCACCGATGATCGGCGAGACGCCCACCACGGTCTTGGGCAGCAGGGCGTCGCGGATGCCGGGGACCTGAAGGATCGTGCCGATGCTCACCACCGGGTTGGACGGCGGCAGGATCACCACGTCGGCCTGCTCGATGGCCTCCAGCACGCCCGGGGCCGGCTTGGCGGTGTCGACCCCCACCAGCGCGAACGACTGGGCGGGGACGGAGGCGCGCAGGCGCACCCACCACTCCTGGAAGTGGATCGCGCGCTTGCCGCGCTCGTCGTCGATCACGACGTGGGTCTCGCAGCGGTCATCGGTCATCGGCAGCAGCCGCACTCCCGGCTGCCAGCGCGTGCAGAGCGCCTGCGTGATCTGGGAGAGCGGGTAGCCGGCCTCCAGCATCTGCGAGCGGACGATGTGGGTGGCGAAGTCGCGGTCGCCGAGCCCGAACCACTGCGGCTCCACGCCGTAGGCCGCCAGCTCCTCCTTGACGACGTGGGACTCCTTGGCCCGGCCCCAGCCCTGCTCCTCGTCGATGCCGTTGCCCAGGGTGTACATCACGGTGTCGAGGTCGGGGCAGACCCGCAGGCCGAAGAGGGTGATGTCGTCACCCGTGTTGCCGATGACGGTGATCGAGGCGTCCGGCGCGGTGGCGCGCAGGCCGCGGAGGAAACGGGCGCCGCCGATGCCGCCGGCGAGTGACACGATGTGCATGCGGCCCAGTCTTTCACCGGGCTCTGACAAGCCCGTCTCGGGACTGGTTTTCCCCTATTTGTCGGTGGTGTACGTCCAGGTATTGGGCGTTTTGATATGGAAGAGGTTCCTGGGACTCCCGCGGGGTGAGTCGGTGATGTGGCAAACTCCCTTCGGGCTAAAGGGTCCGATGGGGGTACTTGTGAGCAAACTTGACGTCGCCCGGCTTAAGGAGCCGGGCGCATGGATCATGCTCGTCGCCGGATTGATGAACGTGGTGCTGGCGATCGGCCACATCCTGATCGGCTCGTCCGGCTCGTCCTTCACGGAACGAGCGGCGTCGAACCTCTCGAACGTGACGAGCCCGGTCGTGACGGCGCTGCTGCTCGGCGCCGTGCTGCTGGTCACCAAGATCGGCGAGCCGTCGCCCAAGGCCAAGCCGGTCACGTACGGTGCGGCGGCCGGACTGCTCCTCGCCGCGGTGTTCGGCATGCTGGCGCTGCTGGCGGGCCTGTTCGCCGGCGCCGGGGCCCGAGCCACGATCGAGTACGTGCTCCTCGGCGTGCCCACGCTCGCGCTGACCGCCATCGCGCTGGTCTACCTGCTCCCGCAGGTGCTGCCCGAGCGGCCGGCCGCGCAGGTCTACCACGGCCAGTTCGGCGCCCAGCCCGGGTACTTCGGCCAGCAGCCCCAGGGCGGACCCGGCTACGACCAGTCCCAGCCCGGCTACGGCCAGCCCGGATTCGGCCAGCAGCCCGCCGCGTACGGCCAGCAGCCCCCCTCGGGCCAGCAGCCCGGCTTCGGCGGCCCGCAGGACCAGCAGCAGCCGGGCGCCTACGGCCAGCAGCCCCCGTCGGGGCAGCAGCCCGGTTACGGGCAGCAGCCCATGTCCGGCCAGCCTGGCTACGGCCAGCAGCCGCCGTCGGGCCAGCAGCCCCAGCCGGGCCAGCAGTCCCCGTCCGGTCAGCAGTCCGGCTACGGGCAGCAGCCGCCGTCGGGTCAACAGCCTGGTTACGGGCAGCAGCCGCCCACGGGCCAGCAGCCGGGCTACGGCCAGCAGCCCCCGTCCGGCCAGCAGTCCCCCTCGGGCCAGCAGCCCGGTTACGGGCAGCAGCCGCCGAGCTTCGGCGGCCACCCCGAGCAGCCCGAGCCCCAGGCCGCCTACGGCCAGCCGGACCCGCAGGCGGCCTACGCCCCGCCGCCGCAGCCGGACGCGTACCCGCAGATCAGGGGCGCGCTGCCGGCCGCCCCCTCGGACCAGCGCCCGCCGGAGCAGCCGGAGCCCTACACCCCCCAGAGCTTCGGCCAGCCCTACACCCCCGCGGAGACGGCCCCCTCGGTCCCGCCGGTCCAGGAGTACACCACCCCGCCGGCCGGCGAGTACACGCCGCTCGTCGGCGAGTACACCCCGGCCCCGTACGTCCCCGCGGACAGCCAGCCGAACGTCTACGGCCAGCCCAGCGCCAACCCGTACGCGCCCCCGGCCGCGAACGACCAGCCCAACCCGTACGCACCGCCCGCCGAGCCGCAGAGCGGCAGCCCGTACGCGCCCCCGGTGGAGCAGCAGCCCTACCCGGCGGGCGACACCGCCCCGAGCGTGCCGTACCCGCCGGCCGAGCAGCAGCCGTACTTCGGGCAGAGCGCGTTCGACCAGCAGCAGGGCGGCCAGCCGTTCACCGGCTACTCGGGTCACGAGTACGCCACCCCGAACGCGTACCAGGAGCCGGACCCGCCCGTGGACCCGCGCTCGCAGCAGCTCCTGGACGCCTACCAGCAGGCGGAGACGTACCAGTCGAACGTCGGGACGCAGCCGGAGCTCCGGGTGCCCGACTACTCCAGCCAGGCGGGCCGGTCGTACGACGACCCGTTCGGCCACCCGCAGCACCCCCAGCAGCCCGGCGGCGGGTACGAGCCCCAGCAGGGCCAGTACCGGCCCACCCACTCGGCCCCGTCGATCCCGGCGCCGCAGCCGGGGTGGGCGGAGGGCCAGGGCGAGTCGACCATGCGGATCGATCCCGCATCGGTCGGAGGATCGTTCGGTGGAGGAGACGCTCTCGGCGGCGACCAGCGCCGTCCCGGAGACGACCCGATCGACCCAACAGCCATATACACCCCCAACGAGCCACGCAGGTAACGGACCGGCAATGAACGGCTAGAGAGAAGGTGGGCCACGGGCGGGCGTCTATCCCGCCCTGGTACGGTTCCGACCGCTGACAGGGTTGAACAAGCCAGGCCGACGCCATGTCTCGTGGGGCGTCCGGCTGGTGCGAACATCACATGCCAAGCACACCGGGGCGAGATCTGGTCTTTCCCCGGATACCCGCATGCCGCTTGACGCCACGTACGGCACGCGCGTGTAATTACAACCATGTTGTTACGCCTTCCAGTGGGTGGGTAATAAGGAAGGCGTCCATGGGGGGCTCCATTGCGGGCGGGCGGCAGGGAGGTGTGCAGTGACCGATCCGGTCATCGCACAGGATCAGCTTGACGCTGAAGAACTCGGCTGGCAGGAGCGCGCGTTGTGCGCGCAGACGGATCCGGAGGCGTTCTTCCCGGAGAAGGGCGGCTCCACCAGGGAGGCCAAGAAGGTCTGCCGATCGTGCGAGGTCCGTGCCGAGTGTCTGGAATATGCACTCGAGCACGATGAGCGCTTCGGCATCTGGGGCGGGTTGTCCGAACGGGAGCGCAGACGGATCAAGCGCCAGGCCGTTTAGAGGTATATGGGGGGAAGGGGTCACGCGGACAGCCGTGTGACCCTTTTCGCATCTCCTGATCGGCTTCCAGCTGTATGGTGGGCCCGCCTGATCATCCCCCCAGGAGTCACCCACCCATGCCACGTCCCTACGTCACCGCGATCGTCGTCTCCCATGACGGCGCGCGCTGGCTGGGGGAGACGCTGCGCGCGCTGATCAACCAGAGCCGCAGGCCGGACCGGGTGGCCGGCGTCGACAACGGCAGCAGGGACGGCTCGGCCGACCTGCTCGCCCAGGCGCTCGGCCCCGGCAACCTGATCTCCCTGCCGCGCTCCACCGGCTTCGGCGAGTCGGTCGCCGAGGCGCTCGCCAAGCTGCCGCCCGCCGGGGGCGACGAGTGGATCTGGCTGCTCCACGACGACTGCGCCCCTGACCGGCGCGCGCTGGAGCACCTGCTCACGGCGGCCGAGCAGGATCCCAAGGCGGCCGTGCTCGGTCCCAAGCTGCGCGACTGGATCGACCGCAGGAGGCTGCTGGAGATCGGCGTGACCGTGGGCCGTACCGGGCGCAGGGACACGGGGCTGGAGCCGCGCGAGTTCGACCAGGGGCAGCACGACGGGGTACGGGACGTGCTGTCGGTGTCCACGGCCGGGATGCTGGTCCGGCGCGACGTGTGGGAGCAGGTCGGCGGCCTCGATCCGTTCTTCCCGCTGTTCCGTGACGACCTGGACCTGTGCTGGCGGGTGCGCAACGCCGGCCACAAGGTGCTGAACGTGACCTCCGCCGTGGCCTGGCACGCCGAGGCGGCGGCCCGCAGGCGGCGGCGCATCACGGTCAGCGGCGACCATCCGCGCCGCCTCGACCGGCGCAACGCGATCTTCGTGGTCATGGCGAACCTGCCGTTCGGCGCGATGGTGTGGGCCCTGCTGCGGAACGTGGTGGGCTCCCTCTTCCGCACGGTGCTGTTCATCGTGAGCAAGCAGCCGGCGAACGCGCTGGACGAACTGGTGGCCATGGGCTCGATCCTGGCGCACCCGTTCCGGCTGCTGCGGGCGCGGCGTGACCGCCGCCATGGCCGCAAGAAGGGATATATCCGCATAAAGCGGTTGATGACCCCTCGCGGCGCCGCCTACCGGCGCGTCACCGACATGGTGCAGAGCTTCCTGGCCGGCGAGGCCCCCGTCGACTCGGCCGGGCGGCACCACCACGCCACGGCGGAGGAGGACCAGGAGGCCGCCGTCCCGCCGCCGGACACCGGCGCGTTCCAGCGCTTCATCGGCCGTCCCGGGGTCATCCTCATGTTCGCGCTGACGGTGGTCTCGCTGGTGGCCGAGCGGTCCCTCCTGGGCGGCGAACGGCTCGGCGGCGGCGCGCTCGTCCCGGTGACGGGCGGCGCGAGCGACCTGTGGGCCTTCTACACCGAGGGGTTCCACGACGTCGGGCTCGGCTCGACCGCCTGGGCGCCGCCGTACGTGGCCGTGCTCGCCGCCCTGTCCACGCTCGCGCTCGGCAAGACGTGGGTGGCCGTCTCGGTGCTGCTGCTGGGCTCGGTGCCGCTGGCCGGCGCCACGGCGTACCTGGCCACGCGGCACATCGTCCCGGCGGTGCCGGTCCGGGCGTGGGCGGCGGGGACGTACGCGCTGCTGCCCGTCGCGACCGGCGCCATCGCGGCGGGGCGGCTGGGCACCGCCGTGGTGTTCGTGCTGGTCCCCGTGTACGCCTCGCTCGTCACCACCCTGCTGTCCGCCGAACCCCGCCGCGCCCGCCGTGCGGCCTGGGGGCTGGGGCTGCTGCTGGCCGTGGGGACGGCGTTCGTCCCCCTGGTGTATCCGCTCTTCGCGGTGCTGGGCGTGCTGGGCGCCGTCGCCTTCGGCGCCCGCCGCGCCGGCCCCGGCGCGATCTTCGGCCGCCGCCCCGGCGCGCGTTTCGGCCTCGGCTCCAGTGGCAGCCCCGCTTCCAGCGGCGAGAGCTCCGATGTCGGCGCTGGTCCCGGCCCTGGCGCGTATTTCGGCGCCGGCGACGCAGGCCTTGGCGCAGACCCCGGTAGCGCGGCAGGACCCGGCAGCGGTGCGCATCTCGGCTCTGGCGGGGGTTTAGGGGCGGGCAGGGGCGGCTCCCGGCACAGGAGTGGCGGTGCTCGTGCGGGTGGGCGCGCGCTTGGGGGGCATGCGTCGGCTGGGGGCGGGCCGGGCCGGGGCGGAGGCCGGCGCGGCGACGGGGTTCGGGGAGGAGACGGGACTCCGGGCGGACGCGGCGCTCGGCGCGGCGATGGGGCTCGGGGTGGCCTGCGCGGCGCGGCTGGCGGGGGTCGCGGGGGTCAGGAGGGCGTGATCCTGTCCATGGCCATCGCGCTCGCCGTACCACTCGTGCTCCTGGCCCCCTGGCTGGCCGAGCTGGTGACCGACCCCGGCAGGCTCCTCCTGGAGGCCGGGCTGCACGACCCCGCCCTGGTGGACCCGGCCCTCGCCCCGGAATCGCTGCTGGCGCTCAGCCCGGGAGGGCCCGGCCTGCCGCCGTTCTGGGTGAGTGCGGGCCTGGTGGCGGCGGCGCTGGCGGCCCTGCTCATGCGTCGCCAGCGGATGACCGTCGCCATCGGCTGGGGCGTGGCGCTCTACGGGGTGCTGGCGGGCATCCTGGTCAGCCGCATCACCGTCGAGGGGGCACGCGTCTGGCCGGGTGTCCCGCTGGCGTTCGCGGGTGCCGGGCTGGTGGTCCTGGTGGGCCTGACCGCGCACCGGCTGACCGAGCTGCGCGCCGGGGGCGGGCTGCGGCGGCTGGGGGCGACGGCGGTGGTGGCGGTGGCGTTCAGCACGCCGCTGCTGGCCGCCGGTCACTGGATGGCCGGCGGGGTACGCGGGCCGCTCGTCGGCGACGCCCCCGACGTGCTGCCGGCGCTCGCGGCGGCCCGGACCACGCAGGGGGAGCGGACCGTGGTGATCAAGGGTGCCGAGTTCACGGTGCTGCACGGGCGTACGCCGCTGATCGGCGAGGCGGAGCTGCCCGTCGCCTCCGAGGCCCGTACCCGGGTGAGCGGGGCGGTGCAGGGCCTCGTCGGCGGTCGCGGCGGGGACGCGGCCACGCTGGCGCAGCAGGGCATCGCGATGGTGGCCGTGGCGCCGCCGGTCCCGCCCCAGCTGGCCAGGACGCTGGACTCGCAGCCGTCGCTCCAGCGCCTGAGCCTGTCGGAGGCGGGCGGCCTGTGGCGGCTGGCCGAACCGGTCGTCCGCGTACCCGCCCAGCCGGTGAGCGTCCTGCACACCCCGTGGCTGTGGACGCAGGGCGCGTTGGTGCTGCTGGTGGCCCTCCTGGCGGCCCCGGGCAGCAGACAGGCGCCGGAAGGCGCGGAGGCGCCCGCCGTGGCTCTGGCGGGTGCGTGATGAGGGCGTTCGCGGCTCTGGCGGGTGCGTGATGAGGGCGTTCGTGGAGAACAGGTTCGGGCTGCTGGCGCTGGTCATCGTGTCGCTGGCCGCCATGTACGGCATCGCGTACGTCACCAGACCCGCCCCCGTCCCACCCCCGCCCGCCGGCCCCAGGAAGGTGCCCGTGGAGTCGGTCACCGCCGTCTGCCCGGGGGCGAAGGGCGAGCGGGTCAACGTGTACCTGCCCGGCACGCTGAACGGCGAGACCATGGAGGACACCAAGCCGTACGTGACCAACGGCCCCGGCGGGCTGGAGGCCGGCTACCTCACCCGCACCACCGGGGGCGCCGGTCGCGGCCTGGCCGGGGTCCGCTGCACGGAGCCCGCTCCCGCGACCTGGCTGGTGGGCCCGGGCCCGGCGAACGCCGACGTACGCCTGCACCTCATGAACGCCGACAAGGCGCCGGCGCTGGCGGACGTACAGGTGTACGCGGCGGAGGGCCCCGTCTCGGGCGACGCGGGCGTCGGCCTGGAGATCGCGCCGGGGGAGCACAAGGAGATCGACCTCAAGACCCTGGCGCCGTCGGCCGACGTGATGGCCGTGAGCGTCACCACGATCTTCGGCCGCGTGGCCGTCGCCGCCAGGACCACGCCGGAGACCGGCGGGGTGGACTGGCCCCCGTCGGCCGCGCCCCCGGCCACGCGCGTGGTCGTACCGGGCATCCCCGGAGGCGGCGGCCTGCGCCGGCTCCTGGTGGCGGCCCCGGGCGAGACGGACGCCACGGTGCAGGTCAAGGCGGTGAGCCAGGACGCCGAGTACGCGATGAAGGGCCGGGAGTCCCTGGACGTACCGGCGGGCAGCGTGGTCGCCCTGGACGTCACCACCGGCCTGGCCGGCTCCCCCGCCGCCCTGGTGCTCACCTCCTCCGCCCCCATCGTGGCCGGCGTGGTGATCACCGGCACCGGCGGCCGCTCGGACGTCGCCTTCACCGCCGGAACCCCCTCACTGGCCCTGGGCAGCGCGGTGGCCCGCAACGGCACGGGCTCCCAACTCCTGCTCACAGCCCTCGGAGGTCAGCCGGGCAAGGTCCAGGTGCAGGTGGTGCCGGGCAAGGGGACGCCGGAGGAGCCGTTCGACGTGGAGGTGGCGGCGGGGCGGACGAGGAACGTGAAGCTGAAGGCGAAGGGCGACTTCGCGGTGGTGGTCACGCCGGTGTCGGGGGAGGTGTACGGGGGCCGGGTGGTGGAGGAACGGCTGAGGACGGGCGTACTCCTCACGGCCCAGCCACTGGCCCCGGCCCGGATGTGGACCCTGCTCCCACCGTTGACGGACACCTCCCACGTAGTCCTGCCCTGAAGCCCGGGGGTTCCCCTGGCCAACTGCATGGTCCTCCCACCGAGGCGCGCTTCGCGCGACGGGGACTCGGGCCGCGTCCTGTGGGGGCAGGCCCCCACACCCCCAGGCGGGGACCTGCCGGTCCCCGCACCCCTCGGACGCGACCCTGATTACCGCGCAGAACAACCCCGATCACCGGGAAGAAGACGTCCGGCCCCCCGGCGCCTGGATACGGATCACTACGGTGGCAGTTCCGCCCCGGGCGAGTGGTAGGGAGAAGCACGAGCCGGAAGGGCTACCGTCTGCGATCCTGAAGGCATGTTGCGTCACGGGCGTAGGCGTCAGAAGAACGGGGAGCCGAGCTTCTACTACAAGCCGAGCGGTCGTAGATGGTGGTGGCAGAAGCCCGAACCCTTCGAGGGCCTTGAAGACGACCCGTCTTCGGAGGTCGAGGAGCAGTTGTGGCGGGTCGCGTGGTGGGGGGACGGGTGGGGTGTGTGGCCGGGGGACGCCGACCCGACCACGACGCCACCCTCCTACGCCACCAGGAACATCACCCGAGCGAACTCGGACGCCGCTGGGGGCTGGGCGCTCGGAGTCGTGCCACCACATCCGCGGAACCACATCAAGTGCTCACATGGTGGGGATCCGATGGCCCCGTTCATGTGACCGGCTCCGGCTGGTTGCAGTCCAAGGACGTGCTGCGCGTCTCCTCTGTCACCTTGAAGGCCTCTCCGTTGACGAAGGTGCCGGTGATGGACGCCCTCGCGCGGTAGCGACCTGGTCGGCAGGGACGGCTCAGCAGCGTGTATGACTGCTTGAGGCCTGGCAGGTTCTCGTAGTAGTCGTAGTCGATCTCATACCAGTCGGAGAAGAGACCGTCCTTGTGGTCGATGGCGATTCTCGCCACGAAGGTAGTGATGACCACCTGATCGCAGCGGACGCGGAGACTGGCGCGAACCCTCGGTTCCGCGGAGCCGAATCGCACGGCCACGAGTGGACCCCAGGAGTTGCGGCATCCGCGCTCGCCTTCAGGGTGGGTGGAGCTACCGCCCGGGGCGGCACATCCAGCGGGAGCGGCGGCCAGGCTGACAACCATCGCGGAGGCAGCGGCCAGCGAGATCCACATATGGACCTTCCTGTGGGGGATGATCGACGCCCACAGGCTAGAGTGTTCGAACGCTGGTTGTGTTTGATATGTTACTTTCCGTAACAAAGTAGACGGGCGGACGGTCCATGCGCTAGCCAGTGCTGCGGCCGGGGAGCGCGAGGGGCCGGCAGGCCTCTCGCTGGGGGTGTGGGGGCTTGCCCCCACTGGGCGCGGCCCGAGTCCCCATCGCGCGTAGCGCGCCTCGGTGGGAGGACCATGCAGGTGGCCCGGGAACCCCGGTGCGCCTGCCTGGATCCTCGCGAGTCAGCGGCGGTCGTCGTAGCCCGGGTCGACTGTTTCCGGGGTCAGGCCCAGCAGGGTGGCGACCTGTTCCACCACCGTGTCGTGGACCATCGCGCCCAGCGTGTCCCTGTCCCGGGCTCTGGCCTCCAGCGGTCGCCGGTAGACCACCACGGCCGCCGGTGACTTTCCGGTTGCGGCGTCCGCGCGGCCGAACGGGATCGGGTCCGAGTCGAGGCCCGGGCCGTCCCCCAGCTCGCTCAGCGGGGGTACCTCCTCCACCGCGAACTCCACCGCCGACAGCTGTCTCTCCCAGCGCGGCCTGAGCCGGTCGACCGCGTCGAGCACGAGGTCGTCGAAGCGTTCGCTGCGGGATTTGGCCATGGGGACGTGGGAGGGGGCGAGCGGGCCGCGGAGGCCGCGACCGTGGCGATCGCGCCGTCTGGGACCGCGCTTGTGAGTCACGTGAGCAAGTGTACGGGCCCGTCCCTTCGATCTTCTGGAGCGGCGGTGGCTCGACGTGTGGAGCGGCGGCCCCGTGGGTGCCGGGAGGCAAGGGGGTGGTGCCAGAAGGCCGGGGGGTGGTGCCGGGAGGCCGGGGGATGGTGTCGGGGGGTGAAGGGGCGGTGTCGGGAAGTGAGGGGAGGTTTCGGGAAAGGGTGGGGCCGTAACGAGGCGGCCCAAGGGTGGTGGCCGGGGAGAGGAGGTCGTGTGTGGGAAAGGGAGGCGGGAGGATGATTGGGCAGGTGGGGAGGTGGGGAAGCCGGGGAGGGAAGTGTGAGAGGAGGGGTGGAGGCTTTGGGGCATGTGGGTGGAAAGGCTGCGACAGGTGTCCGAATTGTGGCGACACGCTCGTTAAGAGCGCTCAGGTAGTGGCGCCTCGCACTCTTACCAGATACGGTCCCTCCGTGAGCCCCGTCCGCCGCTGTTCCCGCACCGCCTGCAGCCAGCCTGCCGTCTTCACGCTCACGTACGTATACGCCGACTCGACCGCTGTTCTCGGCCCCCTGGCGACGTACGCGGAGCCACACTGTTATGACCTGTGCGCCGAACATGCCGAGCGGCTGACCGCTCCCCGCGGCTGGGAGGTGGTGCGCCTGCCGACGGACGGCGGCTCCCCCAGCTCCGACGATCTCGAAGCGCTGGCCAACGCGGTCCGGGAGGCCGCGCGCCCCACGTCGTCCGGTGGCGGTGAGCCGGTCGGGCAGGGTGTCGAGGTCGGCCGTCGCGGGCATCTGCGCGTTCTGAGATCGGCCCAGCAACAGCGCGACCGGTAGGCTCGTTCTGACGGAGGAGACGACCTAGGGGCGGAGCTGGAGAGTGGGCGACCTCGCCAAGATCTTCAAAGCGTATGACGTTCGCGGGGTTGTGCCCGACGAGCTTGACGAGCCGACCGCCGAGGCCGTGGGTGCGGCGTTCGTCGAGGTGACCGGGGCCCAGTCGGTGGTGGTCGCGCATGACATGCGCGAGTCGTCGCCGCCGCTGGCCGAGGCGTTCATCCGCGGGGCGCGTTCGCGTCGCGCCGACGTCGTGCACGCCGGGCTGGGCTCGACCGACCTGCTCTACTACGCCAGCGGCAGCCTGGGGCTGCCCGGTGTGATGTTCACCGCCAGCCACAACCCCGCCCGATACAACGGCATGAAGATGTGCCGGTCCGGCGCGGTGCCGATCGGCGGCGACACGGGGCTGACGGAGATCCGTGACCGGGCGGTCGAGCTGGTTGGGGTGACCGCCACCCCCAGCGGGTCGCTGATCGAGAAGGACCTGCTGAGTGGTTACGCGCACTACCTGCGCACGCTGGTCGACCTGCGGGAGATCAGGCCGCTGAAGGTGGTCGTCGACGCGGGCAACGGGATGGGCGGCTACACGGTCCCGGCGGTGTTCGAGGGGCTGCCGATCGATCTGGTGCCCCTCTACTTCGAGCTGGACGGGAATTTCCCCAACCACGACGCCAACCCGCTGGAGCCGCAGAACCTGGTGGATCTGCAGCGCGCGGTCGTCGAGAGCGGCGCTGACCTGGGGCTGGCGTTCGACGGGGACGCCGACCGGTGCTGGGTGATCGACGAGCGGGGCGAGTCGGTCTCGCCGTCGGTGGTCACGGCGCTGGTCGCGGTGCGCGAGCTGGCCAAATACCCTGGCGCGACGATCATTCACAATCTGATCACGTCGCTCGGCGTGCCGGAGATCGTGCGGGAGCACGGCGGCGAGCCGGTGCGGACACGGGTCGGGCACTCGTTCATCAAGGCCGAGATGGCCAGGACGGGCGCCGTCTTCGGCGGCGAGCACTCGGCCCACTACTACTTCAGGGACTTCTGGTTCGCCGACTCCGGGATGCTGGCGGCGATGCACGTGCTGGCCGCGCTGGGTGAGCAGGAGCGGGCGCTGTCGGAGGTGGTGGCCGTCTACTCGCGCTACCACGCCTCCGGAGAGGTCAACAGCGCCGTGTCCGACCAGGCGGAGGCACTGCGGCGGGTGCGGGAGGCGTTCGCGGGGCGCGGGGAGTTCGACGAGCTCGACGGGCTGACCGTGAGCGGGCCCGACTGGTGGTTCAACCTGCGGGCCTCCAACACCGAGCCGCTGCTCAGGCTGAACGCCGAGGCGGCCGACGAGAGCAAGATGACGGCGATCAGGGACGAGGTCCTCGCCATTGTGGGAAAGGTGTCAGAGTGAAGATCGACGACTGGCTGCTGGAGATCCTGGCCTGCCCGGCGTGCAAGGCCCCCCTGCGGGCGGAGGACGAGGCAGAAGAGCTGGTCTGCACCGGATGCGGCCTGATCTACCCGGTCAGGGATGACATTCCCGTCCTGCTCGTCGACGAGGCCAGGAAGCCGTGACCTGGGAGCCGGAGCGGCTCGACGACCAGCGTCACCTCAGCGAGGGCGACCCCGGAGGCATGCTCCCGGCGGTCGCCGCCTCCGCGGCCCACGTACGCACCGGCTACCGCAACGCCGTCGAGGCCCGCGTCGATCGCCTGGCCGGCCAGGGGCGCCCGCGCGCCATCGTGGTCGCGGGCATGGGCGGCTCGGGCATCGCCGGCGACATCCTGGCGGCCGTCGTGGGCAACGGCGCGCCGCTGCCGATCGTGACCCTGCGCTCCTACCAGCTCCCCGGCTGGGTGGGGGCCACCGACCTGGTCATCGCCGTCTCCGGCTCGGGCGACACCGAGGAGACGTTGGCCGTCGCCACCCAGGCCGTGCGGCGCGGCTGCACGCTGCTCGCCGTCGGCGCCCCCGACTCCCCGCTGGAGGCCATCGCCACCCAGGCGTCGGCCGTCTACGTGCCGGTGCCCGTCAGCGGTCAGTCCAGGGCGAACCTGTGGCTGCTGGCCGTCCCCCTCGTCGTGGCGGCCGCCGCGCTGCGGCTGGTGCAGGCGGACGCGGATCTGTTCGAGCGGGTGGCCAGGTCGCTGGAGGACATGGCGCACCGGTGCCGGCCGTCCAGCGAGTCGTTCGTCAATCCGGGCAAGTCGCTCGCGATGCACCTGGCCGAGGGCGTGCCGATCATCTGGGGCTCGTCGCCGGCCGCGGCCGTGGCGGCGTACCGGCTGGCGTGCCAGCTCGGCGCGAACGCGAAATATCCCGCCATCCACGGTGAGCTGCCCGAGGTGGGCCACCATCAGGTGGCCCTCTTCGACGGGCCGATGGCCGAGCGCGACATCTTCGCCGACACCGCCGGGCGGACGATCCGGCTCGTCGTCCTGCGCGACGTCGAGGAGCACCCCCAGGTGACGCGGCGGCGCGAGGCGTCGCTGCGGGCGGCGCGCGAGCGCGACGTGCCGGTCACCGAGCTGACGGCCGAGGGAGTGCATCCGCTGGAGCGGATGGCCGCCCTCATCGGGCTCGGCGACTACGCCAGTACCTACCTTGCCCTGGGGTATGCCATCGATCCGACCCCAGTGTCAGCGATCACTGAGGTAAAGGCCAGAATTTCGCAATAGGATCCCCTTTCAGGCCTTAGTACGTGATCTTTATGAGTGGAGAAGACCGGTGAGCGCGAGCGGCGGAACGAAAGCAATCATCGCGGCATTGACCGCGAACCTGGCGATCGCTGTAGCCAAGTTCGTGGCCGCCGTTTTCACCGGGTCGTCCTCGATGCTGGCAGAGGGAATTCACTCGGTCGCCGACTCGGGCAACCAGGTGTTGCTGCTGGTCGGCGGTAAGAGGGCGGCCAGGGCCAGTACGAAGGAGCACCCGTTCGGCTACGGCCGTGAGCGCTACTTCTACGCCTTCGTCGTGGCCGTGGTGCTGTTCACGATCGGCGCGGCGTTCTCGATTTACGAGGGCGTGCACAAGATCTCCGACCCGCACGGGGTGGAGGCGCCGATCTGGGCGTTCGGCGTGCTGATCTTCGCGATCATCGCCGAGTCGTTCTCGTTCCGCACCGCGATCAAGGAATCGAACGCCGTACGCGGCAAGCAGTCCTGGGTCTCCTTCATCCGCCGGTCCAAGTCGCCCGAGCTGCCCGTCATCGTCCTGGAGGACCTGGGCGCGCTGCTCGGCCTGATCTTCGCGCTGTTCGGCGTGACGATGGCGGTCGTCACCGGCGACGGGGTCTGGGACGGCATCGGCACCCTGATGATCGGTGTGCTGCTGGCCGTGATCGCGATC
This sequence comes from Nonomuraea sp. MTCD27, assembly GCF_041950495.1. NCBI lineage: Bacteria > Bacillati > Actinomycetota > Actinomycetes > Streptosporangiales > Streptosporangiaceae > Nonomuraea > Nonomuraea sp. MTCD27. The sequence continues at coordinate 203,242 of NZ_JBGNUW010000020.1, forward strand.
GTGCTGGCCATCGAGACCAAGTCGCTGCTCGTCGGCGAGGGCGCCTCGCCGGAGATGGAGGTGCAGATCCGGGCCGCCCTTGAGCAGGCGCCGGAGGTGACCCGCGTCATCCACATGCGCACGCTGCACCTGGGGCCGGAGGAGCTGCTGGTGGCCGCGAAGATCGCGGTGGAGCACAACGAGACGGCGGCCGAGGTCGCCCGCGGGATCGACGAGGCGGAGCGGCGCATCCGGGCGGCGGTGCCGATCGCCCGGGTGATCTACCTGGAGCCCGACCTCGACCGCCTCCGCAGCGCCTCCACCTCCGCCCCCGCCTCCGGCTGACCCGCACCCGCCGGTCCGGCGGGTGACGGGGTGGCAGCAGAAGGCCCGGAACGGTCTCCGGGTCTGAGGGGGCGCACCGCCTCTGGGGTCACCGGGGGCGGAGGAGGCGCAGGGCCTTCTCCTTCTCGAAGTCGAGGGCCCGGCGGGGCACCTGGATGCGCCCGATCCGTACCCCCAGGTCGCGTACGGCCGCCGCCACCGACGGCTCGCTCAGCACCCGCAGCGCGAACGCCAGCTCCGCCGGCGACACGTCGAACCGCTTCTCCAGCTCCACCCCCTGAGCCACGGCGGCCAGCTCCTCGGGCCCGAACCGCCGGTGCGCCCCCTGCTCGCGCACCGGCGGGAGCAGGCCGAGCGCCTCCCGGTACCGGAGCATTCGCGGGGACATGCCGAGCCGCTTGGCGGCTTCCGTGATGCGCATTCTTACATTCTTACGTCAGTTTCACCGCTCCCGGCGTGCGCCCGCGTACGGACGGCGCCTAAACTCGTCGGCGACAACCATCAGTGACGCGAGGGGAAACCCGATGGACTTCAAGGTCGCAGACCTTTCACTTGCCGACTTCGGCCGCAAGGAGATCCGGCTCGCCGAGCACGAGATGCCCGGCCTCATGGCGGTCCGCAAGGAATACGCGGCCTCCCAGCCCCTCCGCGGCGCGAAGATCATGGGCTCCCTGCACATGACGATCCAGACGGCCGTCCTCATCGAGACGCTGGTGGCGCTCGGTGCCGAGGTCCGCTGGGTCAGCTGCAACATCTTCTCCACGCAGGACCACGCCGCCGCCGCCGTGGTCGTCGGCCCGAACGGCACCGTGGACGACCCGCAGGGCGTGCCGGTGTTCGCCTGGAAGGGCGAGACGCTGGAGGAATACTGGTGGTGCACCGAGCAGGCCCTCACCTGGCCCGGCGGTGACGCCCCCAACATGATCCTCGACGACGGCGGCGACGCCACGCTCCTCGTGCACAAGGGCGCCGAGTACGAGAAGGCCGGCGCCGTGCCCGCGGCCACCGCCGAGGACCCGGAGGAGTGGCACGTCATCATCGACCTGCTCACCCGCACGGTCGGCGCCGACAAGAGGTGGACCCGGATCGCCGAGAGCATCAAGGGCGTCACCGAGGAGACCACGACCGGCGTGCACCGTCTCTACGAGATGCACAAGAACGGCCAGCTCCTCTTCCCGGCGATCAACGTCAACGACTCGGTCACCAAGTCGAAGTTCGACAACAAGTACGGCTGCCGCCACTCCGTCATCGACGGCCTCAACCGCGCCACCGACGTGCTGATCGGCGGCAAGGTGGCCGTGGTCTGCGGCTACGGCGACGTCGGCAAGGGCTGCGCCGACGCGCTGCGCGGCCAGGGCGCCCGCGTGATCGTCACCGAGATCGACCCGATCTGCGCGCTGCAGGCGGCCATGGACGGCTTCCAGGTCACCACGCTGGACGAGGTCGTCGGCATCGCCGACATCTTCGTCACCTGCACCGGCAACTTCAACATCATCACCGCCGACCACATGGCGCGGATGAAGCACCAGGCGATCGTCTCCAACATCGGCCACTTCGACAACGAGATCGACATGGCCGGGCTGGCCCGCACCGAGGGCATCGTCAGGAACAACATCAAGCCGCAGGTCGACGAGTGGGTGTTCGCCGACGGGCACTCGATCATCGTCCTGGCCGAGGGCCGCCTGATGAACCTGGGCTGCGCGACCGGCCACCCCAGCTTCGTCATGTCCAACTCGTTCACCAACCAGGTGATCGCCCAGATCGAGCTGTTCACCAAGACCTCCGAATACCAGATCGGGGTCTACACGCTGCCCAAGCACCTGGACGAGAAGGTCGCCCGCCTGCACCTCGACGCCCTGGGCGTCAAGCTCACCGAGCTGACGAAGGAGCAGGCCTCCTACATCGGCGTGCACGTCGAGGGCCCCTACAAGTCCGACCACTACCGCTACTAGATCAGAAGCAGCTCTGAGAGGTGGTTGCCCGCCTCTCAGAGCTTTCTGTTATCGGTGCGCTCTTCCAGAGCGCACAACCATCCTTTACGGCAGGCCAAGTTGCCCGCACGCGTCGTAGCCCCTCCCGTCCGTCATGGCCGGTCGTGAAGGCTCACGGGCGGGGCGCCGTGACGAAGCGGGGTTCTTGGCCGCGTTCTTCGGTTGAAGGCGACCATGGATCTCAGTGAAAGCGGTGAGCGGCAGATCTCCTGGGCCGCTCGTTCGATGCCGGTCCTGACCGCGATCGGTGAGCGGTTCGCGCTCGAACGGCCGCTGGACGGGTTGAAGATCGCGGCCTGCCTGCACGTCACCGCCGAGACGGCCGTGCTCATGGGCGCCTTGAAGGCCGGGGGCGCCGAGATCGCGTTGGCCGCCTCCAACCCGCTGTCCACGCAGGACGACGTGGCCGAGGCGCTGCGGGCGTACGGGATCGGCGTGCACGCCCGGGCCGGCGTCGACCGGGCCGCCTATTACCGGCACATCCACCAGGCGCTCGACCTCGGGCCCGACCTCGTGCTCGACGACGGCTGCGATCTCGTGAACATCCTGCACACCGAGCGGACCGACCTGCTGGAGCGGGTGAGCGGCGGGTGCGAGGAGACCACGACCGGCATCATCAGGCTGCGGCAGATGGCGGCCGAGGACGCGCTGCGGTTCCCGGTCGTGGCCGTGAACGACACCCGGACCAAGCGCATGTTCGACAACCGGTACGGCACCGGCCAGTCCACCCTGGACGGCATCATGCGGGCCACCAACACCATGCTGGCCGGGCGGACCGTGGTCGTGGCCGGGTTCGGGTTCTGCGGGCGCGGCGTGGCCGAGCGGGCCAAGGGGTTCGGCGCCCGGGTGATCGTGACCGAGATCGACGCGGTGAAGGCGCTGGACGCGACCCTGCAGGGCTACGAGGTGCGGCCGATGGCGCAGGCCGCGCTGCTCGGCGACCTGTTCATCACCGTGACCGGCAACCGCGACGTGATCAGGGCCGAGCACCTGGCGGTGATGCGGGACGGCGCGATCCTGGCCAACGCGGGGCACTTCGACGTGGAGATCGACGTGCGGGCGCTGGACGAGCTGTCCCACGAGGTGCACCGGGGCGTGCGGCCCAACACCGACGAGTACGTCATGCCCGACGGCCGGCGGCTCCTGCTGCTCGCCGAGGGCCGCCTGGTCAACCTCACGGCCGCCGAGGGGCACCCCGCGGCCGTCATGGACATGTCGTTCTCCGCCCAGGCCCTCGCCGTGGCCTGGCTCGCCGGGGAGCGCGCGAACCTCGCGCCTGGCGTCTACGACGTGCCGGAGGAGATCGACCACGAGGTGGCCAGGCTCAAGCTGGCGGCGACCGGCATCGGCATCGACGTGCTCAGTGCCGAGCAGGAGGACTACCTGCACTCCTGGCGAGTGGGGTCCTGAACAGGACGATGGCGGCCGGCTCGCTGGGGGCCTGAGCCGGCCGAAGGCGCTCGGCTCCTAGAGTGCTGCCTGCATTTCCTGCATGCGCCGGATCTCGGCCGACTGCGTCACGTTGACGTCGGTGGCCAGCTCCTCGATCTTGATGTGTGAGCCGCCGGCCAGCACCTGCTCGGACATCTTGAGTGCGCCCAGGTGGTGATTGATCATGAGCTGCAGGAACATCCGGTCGAAGTCCTTGCCCTTGGCCGCCTTCAGCGCCTCCATCTGCTCCGGCGTGGCCATCCCCGGCATGCCCTCGTGCGCGGCATGGTGGTCGGGCACCTTCTGCTCCTGCTCCCGCAGCCACGTCGACATGTACTGGATCTCGGGGCCCTGAGCGGCCTGGATCCGGTCAGCCAGGCTCTTGAGCTTGGCCGAGTCGGCCCGGTTCGGGGCGAGCAGCGCCATGTCCATGGCCTGCCGGTGGTGCACGACCATGTCCTGGACGTATTTGATGTCGGCCGCGTTGGCGGCGTCCGCGGGCACGGCGGTGGCGGCCTCGGACGGTGACAGCGTCTTGGCCTGCTCACCCGGCCGCCCGGGTGCGATCACGGGCGCCGTCGAGTCGGCCCGCGGGGCCTGTGGCGTCGTGCTGGAGCTGCAGCCGGCGAGGGCGACGACAAGGCCCACGATGACGATGAGCGCAGCGCGCACTCAGCCTCCTGACTGACTCGGTACAGAATGCGCACTCTAGGTCATGTGGGCCCTGAATGAAAGAGGCCGAACCGGAACAAAAATTGACATGTTGGACGCTGGCCTGCGGGGTTGGTGAAAGGCGAGGATTACGTAGATTTATGCCCCCTTTATCGGAGGTTCCCGAGTGTTCACCCCCCGCAGAGCTCTAGTCCTGGTCGCGGCCCTGGTCGCATTAGCCGGTACTACCGTGCCGGCCCAGGCTGCGGACATCCCGGCTCCCGGCGAGATCGTCATGAGCCCCAACATCAAGCACGTCACCAACGTGCCCAAGCCCGAGGCCCTGGCCGACATCCACACGGACATGGCCTTCCAGGGTGACTACGCGTACGTCGGCAACTACTACGGCTTCTCCATCTACGACATCAAGAACCCGAAGCGCACGTCGCTGGTCAGCTCCGTGGTCTGCCCCGGCGGCCAGATGGATGTGTCGGTCTACGGCAACCTGCTGTTCGGGTCCGTCGACTCCTCCCGCAACAACGACTCGTGCAGCAGCACCGGTCAGAGCGCCACGATCAAGGAGTCGTGGGAGGGCGTCCGCATCTTCGATGTCTCGAACAAGGCCAACCCGACCTACATCAAGTCGGTCGAGACGAACTGCGGCTCTCACACGCACACGCTCGTCCCGGACCGCAGGCGGGAGAACGTCTACATCTACGTCTCCTCCTACAGCCCGAGTGACACGTTCCCGGACTGCAAGACCCCGCACGACCTGATCTCGATCATCAAGGTGCCGCTGCGGGACCCGGGCGCGGCCACGGTCATCGCCACGCCCAACCTGTTCCCCGATGGCGGGTTCCCGGGCGTGCCGGGGTCGTACCCGAACGGCAAGTCGGCCACGACCGGCTGCCACGACATCACTGCCTACCCGGAGAAGGGCATCGCCGCGGGCGCCTGCATGGGTGAGGGCATCCTGCTCGACATCCGCAACCCCGAGCAGCCCAAGGTCACCGCGACCGTGCGCGACGAGGTGAACTTCGCCTTCTGGCACTCGGCCACGTTCAACAACGAAGGCACGAAGGTCATCTTCACCGACGAGCTCGGTGGCGGCACCAGGGCGACCTGCAACGAGGCCATCGGGCCGGACAAGGGCGCCAACGCGTACTACGACATCGTCAACGGGCAGCTCGCGTTCAAGAGCTACTTCAAGATCTCGCGGCACCAGGCCGACACGGAGAACTGCGTGGCCCACAACGGCTCGCTGATCCCGGTCAAGGGCCGCGACATCATGGTGCAGGCGTGGTACCAGGGCGGGATCTCGGTGGTCGACTTCACCGACTCCGCGAACCCGCAGGAGATCGCGTTCTTCGAGCGCGGCCCCGACAACACCGCTCCGGCGCTCAGCGGCGGTTTCTGGTCCGCCTACTACTACAACGGCTACATCTACGGCTCCGACTTCAACCTGGGCCTCGATGTGCTGAAGATCAACGACTGGCGTACGAACAAGGCCAACGGCGTCAAGATGCGCTCGCTCAACGCGCAGACGCAGGCGTCGTATCCCGAACACGGGCCCGGCCACTGATCCAGCAGGTGGCGGGGCCGTTCGGGCCCCGCCGTCCTGCTTCCCGTGTGTTCCCACAGGACAAACGTGATCAAGGAGGCTCTCGAGTGTCCCTCTCGCGCCGCTCCCTCGTCGTGGCTGCGGCGGCCACCGTTCTGGCCCTGGCCGGAATGCCCGCGCTGGCCGCCGACATCCCGCCGCCCGACACCGTGGTCACCAGCCCCAACGTGACCCACGTCCTGAACATCCCCAAGCCGGCCCCGATCGCCGCCACCATCAACACCGACATCGCCTTCCAGGGCGACTACGCCTACGTCGGCAACTACGGCGGCTTCTCGATCTACGACATCAGGAATCCCAAGAGGGCCAAGCCGGTCAGCTCGGTCGTCTGCCCCGGCGCCCAGATGGACGTCAGCGTCTACGGCGACCTGCTGTTCGCCGCCGTGGACTCCTCCCGCAGCGACGACTCCTGCAACAGCACGGGTCTGACCGCGGACCACAAGGAGGCATGGGAAGGCGTCCGCATCTTCGACGTCTCCGACAAGGCCAACCCGAAGTACATCAAGTCGGTCGAGACGAACTGCGGCTCCCACACCCTGACCCTGGTGCCGGGCAAGGGCCGCGACCGGTACAAGAACGTCTACGTCTACGTGTCGTCGTATCTGCCGGCCGCGAACTTCCCCGACTGCCAGCCGCCGCACGACAAGATCTCGATCATCAAGGTTCCGCTGCGGAACCCGACCGCCGCCGCGGTCGCCTCCACCCCGGTCGTCTTCCCCGACGGCGGGAACGAGACCCAGCCCGGGCTCCTCGTGCCGACCAGCGGCTGCCACGACATCACCACCTTCGCCGAGAAGGACATCGCGGCCGGCGCGTGCATGGGTGACGGCGTGCTGTTCGACATCTCGGACCGGCTGAACCCGAAGGTCACCGCGAGGACCACGGACCCGAACTTCGCGTTCTGGCACTCGGCCACGTTCACGAACGACGCCAGGAAGGTCGTCTTCACCGACGAGCTCGGCGGCGGCGGGGCGGCCACCTGCAACGAGGCCACCGGGCCGAACCGCGGTGCGGACGCGATCTACGAGATCGTCAACGGGCAGCTCGTGTTCAAGAGCTACTTCAAGATCTCGCGGCACCAGGCCGACAGTGAGAACTGCGTCGCGCACAACGGCTCGCTGATCCCGGTCAAGGGCCGCGACATCATGGTCCAGGCCTGGTACATGGGCGGGCTGTCGATCTGGGACTTCACCGACGCCGCGAACCCGAGGGAGATCGGCTACTTCGAGCGCGGTCCCCGCTCGGCCGGCGGTGGCGGCGGCATCTGGTCCGCCTACTACTACAACGGCTACATCTACGCGGCCGACTTCCACGAGGGCCTCGACGTCATCAAGATCAACGACCCGCTGACCAACGGCGCCTCGCGCGTTCGTACCGACCGGTTGAACGTGCAGACGCAGGAGTCGTACCGAAGCTGGGGTCACCACTGAGGTGACGGCTCGCCTGCCCTCTGACCACGCTCACTGAGGCGGTGCGAACCCGCCCGGAGTCGCCTTCGGCGGCTCCGGCGCGGGTGCACCGGGACCCTGCGGATACGGCCGGGGGGCGGGAGGCGCGTACGGGGACTGCTGAGGCTGAGACGCGGCAGGTCCGTACGGCGCTTGAGGCGCCTGCGGTGCGTACGGCGACGACGGCGGGTACGACGGGACCTGCTGCGGCAGGCTCTGCCCCAGCCGCTGGGCGAACCGCACCTCCTCGCGGCGGCGGCGCTCGGCCAGGACGGCGCTCAGGTACGCGTGCGGCGGCACCCCAGCCGGAGCCGCGGGTGAGACGAAGGCCGCCGTCTGGGTCGCGATGCGGACCCCCATCTCGTGCTGGACCTGCGGCGACAGGTCGTGCCACCGCGACAGGTACTGCCGGGCCGCCTGCGCCACCTCGTCGGGAAGCTGGGACAGCTCCAGCGTGGCCGCCCAGCTCGCGAGCTGCGGCGGCATCATGATGACCTGGGCCGAGTCGCGCGGCGCCCGCTCGGAGATGACGATGGTGCCCGCGAATATGTCGCCGAGCCGCTTGCCGCGCTGCGAGACCAGCGACGAGATCAGCGCCGGAGCCCCCGAGAACATCCAGAACTCCACCACCCCGGCCAGCCCCCGGAACAGCGCCTGCCTGAAGCGCTCCGGGCTCCCGTCGTCGCCGACCACCCGGAGCCCGAGCGCCAGCTTGCCGAGGGTGCGTCCCCTGGAGAGGGTTTCGAAGATCACCGGGTAGCCGACGAGCGCCAGCACGACCATCACGATCATGACGGCCCCGAACATGGCCGAGTCCGTGACCGCCGCGAACGCGCCTAAGATCGTGTAGGCCGCGATCAGGACGGTGAGCTGCACGACCATGTCGATGATGATCGCCAAGGCCCGGGAGGGCATCTGCGCCACCCGCACCTCGACGACGACGGCGTCCCCGGTCACAACCTCTGACATATGTGGAGCCTAACGGCTATGTCCCAGTGATTGAGCGGCCAGAATGTTCGGGTGGACATCGATGCGTTCGTCACAGCACACCGCCCCGTGTGGGACCGGCTCGACCACCTGGTCAAGAACCGCTCGTCGCTGACGGGCACCGAGGTGGACGAGCTGGTGGAGCTCTACCAGCGGGTGGCCACGCATCTGTCCATCGTCCGCTCCTCCTCCAAGGACCCGATGCTGGTCGGGCGGCTGTCGGCGATCGTGGCCCGGGCCAGGTCGGCGGTGACGGGGGCGCACACCCCGGCCTGGCGGGAGCTGGTGCGCTTCTTCACCGTGTCGTTCCCCGTGGTGGCCTACCGGGCGCGGTGGTGGTGGCTGGCCAGCTCGGTGGCGTTCCTGGTGGTCGCGTGGGTCATGGGCGCGTGGGTGGCGGCCAATCCCGAGGTGCAGGCGTCGATCGCCAGTCCCGAGGTGATCAGCCGGCTCGTCAACGAGGAATTCGCCGACTACTACTCCGAACACCCGGCCGCCTCCTTCGCCAGCCAGGTGTGGATCAACAACGCGTGGGTCTCGGCACAGATGATCATGTACGCGGTGCTGCTGGGGCTGCCGATCCCGTACGCGCTCTACGCCAACGCCGAGAACGTCGCCGTCTCCGGCGGCCTGATGGCCTCCCGGGACAAGCTGGACATCTTCTTCGGCCTGATCCTGCCGCACGGGCTGCTGGAGCTGACCGCCGTCTTCCTGGCGGCGGCCGTGGGCATGCGCCTGGGCTGGACGGTCATCGACCCGGGGCCGCGGCGGCGGGTGGAGGCGCTGGCCGAGCAGGGGCGCGCGGTCATGAGCGTGGCGCTGGGGCTGGTCGTGGTGCTGTTCGTGTCGGGGCTGATCGAGGCGTTCGTGACCCCGTCGGGGCTGCCCACGTGGGCGCGCGTGAGCATCGGGGTGCTCGCCGAGGTGGCCTTCCTGGCGTACGTGATCGTCTTCGGCCGCCGCGCGCTGCGCCGGAACGAGACCGGCGACATCGAACGCGCCCCCGACGTCGCCCCGACCGCCTGAGGCCCCGCTGAGCCAGAGCTAGAGCCGGCCGGCGGCCTTCAGCGCGAGGTACGCGTCCGCCAGCGCCGGCGCGATGTCCTCCGGTGGCGCGTCCACGACCTCGACCCCGTGCCGCCGCAGGCGAGCCGTGATGCGCCTGCGGCCGAGCTGCGCCTGCTCGGCCGCCGCCGCGTCGTACACCTCCTCGACCGACCCCCGGCGGCCCGCCATGCCCGCCACGCTCGGGTCGGACACCCCGGCCACCAGCACCAGGTGCCGCGCGGACAGCTGCGGCAGCACCGGCATGAGCCCCTCGTCCAGGGCCGCCGAGTTCAGGTCGGTGAGCAGCACGACCAGGCAGCGCCGCTTGGCCCGGGACAGGATGGCGGCCACCATGCCCTGCGAGTCGGCCTCGACCAGCTCCGCCTCGATCGGCGCCATCACGTTGACCAGCGACGACAGCAGCTCGGTCCGCGAGGCTCCGCTCACCCAGGCGCGCACGGCCCGGTCGTAGGCCAGGAAGTCCACCTGGTCACCGGCCCTGGCGGCCAGCGCGGCCAGCAGCAGCGCCGCGTCCATCGACCAGTCCAGCCGCGGCCAGCCCGGCGCGGGCCGGGGATCCGGCTGGACGAGCAGCCCGCCGCCGCCCGACGTGGCCCCCGCCATGGGGATCGGCGCGGCGCCCACCCGTCCTGCCGACGTGCGGCCGGTGTCGAGCACGATCAGCACGCGGCGGTCGCGCTCCGGCCGCCAGGTGCGTACGACGACGTCGTGGCGGCGCGCGGTGGCCCGCCAGTCGATGGAGCGCACGTCGTCGCCCACCACGTACTCGCGCAGCGAGTCGAACTCGGTGCCCTGCCCGCGGACGAGCGCCGGGTGCTGGCCGTCGAGCTCGCGGAGCCGGGCCAGCCTGGAGGGCAGGTGCTTGCGGGACAGGAACGGCGGCAGCACGCGTACCGTCCACGGGGCCTGGTGGCTGCCCTGGCGCCCGGCCAGGCCCAGCGGCCCGAGCGAGCGCACGGTGACCGCCACGGAGGACCGGTCGCCGCGCCTGGACGGCGTGAGCGTCACGACCACCTTGCGGCGCTCGCCGGCGGGCACGTCGAGCCGGGCCACCCGCGGGGCGGCGCCCGCGGAGGGCGGCCAGGCGTCCCTCAGCAGGCCGCGTACGCGCCTGCCGCCCGGGTTCTCCACCACCAGCTCCACCGTGGCGCTCTGGCCGAGCCGGATCAGGGTGTCGCCCGAGCGGTGGAACCGCAGGGGCCGCACCGCCCCGGCGAAGGCCAGGTCCACGCAGATCCCGGCGGCCAGCAGCAGGCAGACCCCGGCCAGCGCGGCCCCGGGCCGCGGCGCGAACATCACCACCACGATCCCGACCGCCGCGACGAGTCCGGCCCGTCCCGTCAGCGCCATCAGCGCGGGACCGGGACCGAGGCGAGAATGCCGTCGAGCAGGCCGTCTGCGGTCGCGCCCTCCAGTTCGGCCTCCGGCCTGAGCTGCACCCGGTGCCGCAGCGCGGGCCTGGCCAGCGCCTTGACGTCGTCGGGGGTGACGTAGGGCCGGCCGGACAACCAGGCCCAGGCCCGCGCGGCGGCCAGCAGCGCCGTGGCGCCACGCGGGGAGACGCCCAGCTGCAGCGACGGCGAGCTCCTGGTGGCGCGGGCCACGTCCACGATGTAGCCGAGCACCTCGGGCGCCACGTGCACCTTCGCGGCCTCCTCGCGCCCCGCCGCCAGGTCCTCGGCCGAGGCCACGGGCTTGATCTCCGACAGGTCGCGCGGGTCGAAGCCGCGGGCGTGCCGGTCGAGCACCGAGATCTCCTGCTCGCGCGGCGGCAGCGGCACGGTCAGCTTGAGCAGGAACCGGTCGAGCTGGGCCTCGGGCAGCTGATAGGTGCCCTCGTACTCGACGGGGTTCTGCGTCGCGCACACCACGAACGGGTCGGGCAGCTGCCGGGCCGAGCCCTCCACGCTGACCTGCCGCTCCTCCATCGCCTCCAGCAGCGCCGCCTGCGTCTTCGGCGGCGTACGGTTGATCTCGTCGGCGAGCAGCAGGTTCGTGAACACCGGCCCTTCGCGGAACTCGAACTCCGCCGTCTTCGCGTCATAGATCAGCGAGCCGGTCACGTCGCCCGGCATCAGGTCCGGCGTGAACTGCACCCGCTTGAAGTCCAGGGAAAGCGCGGCGGACAGCGTACGGACCATCAGCGTCTTGGCCACGCCCGGCACGCCTTCGAGCAGCACGTGCCCCTTGCACAGCAGCGCGATGACCAGCCCCGTCACCACCGCGTCCTGGCCGACCACGGCCTTGGACACCTCGGCGCGCAGCGCGGCCAGCGCCTCACGGGCCGAGTCGCCCGAGTTCGTCACGCGGAAAGTCTCGTCAGAGTTCACTCAACTGCCTTTCGACGGAGTCCAAGTATCCGGCCAACCCGACGAGACCGGCGTCGTCCGCGGGCGGCGGGCCGTACAGTGCGGCGCCGACCTGCTGCGGATCCTGTCCCGTACGGGCGGCGATCGCCGCCACGACCTCGTGCTGCCCGGCGCCCGAGCCGAGCCCCAGCCTCGGCGTGAGCCGGTCGATCGTGCCCGCGCGCAGCGAGTCGGCCGCGCGTTCCCTGGCCCTCCTGGCCCGGTAGAGCCGGCCGCGCCCCTCGACCGTCTCGGCGGCCCGGACGATGACGGGCAGCTTCTCCGTCACCACCGGCCCCAGGCGCCGGCCCCGCCAGAGCGCGGTGACGGCCAGGGCGATGAGCGCCATGTAGACGGTCCAGCGGACGTTGTCGGGCATCAGCTCGTACATCGACTTGCCGCGCTCGCCGGGGAGGTCCAGGACGGGCGGGTTGTCGGGGCGGACGAGCCAGGTGACGGGCCTGCCGGTGCCGATCAGGTTGAGCGCGAGGGCCGCGTTGCCGTCCTCGGCCAGGCGCTGGTTGCTCATGAACCCGCCGTCGCCGACCACCGTGGTGACGCCGCCCCCGTACGGGAAGCTGACCAGCGTGTGACCGTCGCCCGCCGGGTAGCAGCCGGTCGCGCCCGACGGGCCGCGGAGCGTGGCACCGCCCATGTACGCGCTGCCGGCGGCGGTCGCGGCGGGAAGCCCGCACTCCGGCTCGCGGGAGCGGGCGCGGGCCTGGCCCGGCTCGGTGCGTACCCCCGGGGCGAGGACGTCCAGGCCGGAGACGTTGCCGACGATCAGCCGGTCGCCCGGGATCCGGGCCAGGCTGTATTCGTCGTGGTAGGTGGTGTCGGTGATCAGCAGCACCCGGTCGCCTGCGGCGGCCTTCTGGGCGGCGGCCTCGGCGGAGTCGACCCGGTCGACGGTGACACCCCGGTCGCGCAGCAGCTCGGCCAGGGCCTTGGAGCCCACCAGGGAGGTGTCGTCGGGGTCGAGGTGGCGGGCCGGACCGCGCTCGGGGCCGAGCAGGACGCCCAGGACGGCGACGAGCACCACGATGGCGCCCAGCAGGACGATCATGCGGCTGGAGCGCCAGGTGGACCGGGCGGTGGGGGAGGTGGAGTACGACTCCCCGGGCGCGGCCGGGCGCGTCACGACGCTCATGCCCCGGCTCCCCGCCCGCCGGTCCACTGCACCGGGCCGCCGGCTCCGACAGGGGCGGTGGCGAGCGGGACCGGGCGGGCCTGGCGCAGGCGCTCGTCGAGGGACGCCATCGCGTCGTACGCCTCCCGCGTCCCCGGCACCCCGCCGTAGGTGACGTCGTCGAACGACCGCGCGGCCGCCCCCAGCTCAGCGGCGAACCCGGGCAGCGAGACCGCCGCCTCGGCCGCCAGCTCGTCGGCCGTCCGCCCCGGCATGCCGTCCACGAGCGCTCGTTCCTCCAGGTCGCGGGCGATGGCCCGGAGCCGCTCCTGGACGGCCTCCGTCCAGCGCCCCTCCGTGGCCAGCCGCTCGGCCGCCTGCCGGTGCTCGGCCGCGGTCATCGCCCGCTCCCCGAACAGCCCGCCCACCGCCTGCGCCCTCCTGCGGGCGGTCCTGCGCAGCTGCCAGGCGACCAGCGCGATCACCCCGAGGATGATCAGCGTGATCAGCACGGCCGCGATGATCCCGCCCGTCGAGCCGCCGCCGATGGCCGCGTCCGCCAGGTCGCCGAGGAACTGCATGACCCGCCGGTAGATCTCGTCGAGCAGGGATTCCTGCTCGTAGCCGGGCTTGAGGAGCTCCTCCGCGGCCTTGCGCGCGGCCTCCCCCCGGTCGATCGGGCTCACGACCTGGCGGAGTTGGACGGGTGCCAGAGCTCGTCGGCCGAGGAGTGCACCCAGCCCTGGCGCTGCTGCTCGATGGCCGCCGTCTGGAGCACGAGGTCGAACGCCTCGCTGCGCATGCGACGGTCGGCGTACAGCAGGCCGGCGACGCCGGCCTCGAACGGGTAGGTGAACATCGCCCCGAGCGTGGCGCCGATCGCGATCAGCACGGCGGAGATGACGGTCGCGGCCACCGAGCTGGAGCCGAACATGCCGAGCAACGTGCCCGCGAACGTGAACGGCACCGTCAGGATGCCCGCGACGAGGCCGACGAGCAGGGACGTGAGCAGCAGGATGCCGAACACGCGCCAGAAGTCGCCGCTCACCAGGTGCCACGAGCGCCGCATGGCGTCGATCGGGCCCCGGCCCTCCAGCACCACGGCCGGCGAGGCGAACGCGAAGCGGGTCCTGAAGAACAGGTAGTAGGCGATGTACGCGATGGCGAACACGATCGACAGCCCGACGATCCAGCCGAGGTCGTCCGCTGAGGCGTTCAGCGTGATCGCCACCATGACCAGCACGAACACGAGCACCGGCACGAGCATGATGACGGCCATCAGCCCCACCACGCCGAACAGCGCCGGGACCCGGCTCCTGACCAGCTGCCAGGCCTCACCGGCGCTGATGTTGCCGCCGAAGACGGCCCGGCCGAGTATGCGGGTCAGCACCCCGGTCAGCAGCGTGACCACGACGAACTGGACCGCGTAGGAGACCAGCGTGCCGCCGTATTGGCCGAGGACGCCGTAGAGGGAGCCGAGCTCGGCCTCGGCGGTGGCCGCGCTGGAAGGGTCGGTGAGCGCGGGGCCCATGGCGTTGAGCAGGAACGCCTGCCCCACCGCCAGCGGCACGGCGGCGAGCAGCGCGGCCACGGCCGACAGCCCGAGCACGGCCTTGGGGTTGGACCGGATCAGCTTGATCGTGCCGTCGAGGATGTCGCCGAGGCCGAGCGGGCGCAGCGGGATGATGCCGGGCCGGAGCGCCGGCGCGTGCGGCATGTAGCCGTATCCGGGTTGCGGCCCGGGGGCGTGGGGCGGGTAGGGCGGATAAGGTGTCTGCGGCCCGGGCCCGTAGGGAGCCTGCTGCTGCGGAGGCTGAACGTACGGCGGCGCGGCGGGCGCCTGCTGCTGCGGCGAGCCGGGCGCGGTCCACGGGGAGGCCGGCGGGGCGCTGTAGGGCGGGGGCTGTTCGGCCGACCAGCCTGATGGCGTCTCGGGCGTGGGACCGTGACCGTCTGACATATCCCAATCCTGGCACGCTGGACGGGGCCTTGGTGTCACAGAGAGGATTCGCCGCATCATCTTGCCCACATTCGCGGGCGAATCCGGGCAAGGTTCGCGTCCAGGGATGGCCGAAAGTCGCTCTGTTACCGCAGACTGAGATTGCGGTCGCGGGGGCGGACCTAAAATTCGCCTTATGTAGGGCTCAGGTCACACTCATGGGCCGACCAAGGGTAACCTTCAGCGATCGTGCGGGTATGTCCCACAATGCGTAGAACGAATGAGGGGCCATGAAAGGTCGCGTGCTGGTCGTCGATGACGACGCCGCTCTCGCCGAGATGCTGGGGATCGTGTTGCGGGGGGAAGGCTTCGAGCCGTCATTTGTCTCCGACGGCGACAAGGCCCTCGACGCGTTCCGGGATACACGCCCGGATCTGGTTCTGCTCGACCTGATGCTGCCGGGGGCCGACGGCATCGACGTCGCGCGCAGGATCAGGGCTGAGTCGGGGGTGCCCATCGTCATGCTCACGGCCAAGAGCGACACGATCGACGTCGTGCTCGGGCTCGAGTCGGGCGCCGACGACTACATCGTCAAGCCGTTCAAGCCGAAGGAGTTGGTGGCCAGGGTGCGGGCGCGGCTGCGCCGTACCGACGAGCCGACCCCCGAGATCCTCCAGATCGGCGACATCACCATCGACGTGGCCGGCCACTCGGTCAAGCGCGGCGAGGAGACGATCAACCTCACGCCGCTGGAGTTCGACCTGCTGGTGGCGCTGGCCCGCAAGCCGCGCCAGGTCTTCACCCGGGAGGTCCTGCTCGAGCAGGTGTGGGGCTACCGGCACGCCGCCGACACGCGGCTGGTCAACGTCCACGTGCAGCGGCTCCGGGCCAAGATCGAGAAGGACCCCGAGCACCCCGAGATCGTCGTGACGGTTCGCGGCGTCGGCTACAAAGCCGGCCCCGCCTAACCCTCGCCCTCCCCTGCCATGCCCCCGACGAAGAAGAAGAGATCCCGCCGACGCACGCTCCGCCAGATCCTCGGGGGAGTTCGCCGGCGGGTACGTCGCGCGGCAGGCAGGACGCGCCGCGCGTGGCGGCGCTCGCTGCAGCTCCAGGTGGTCACCAGCACGCTGGTGATCTCGGTCATCGTGGTGGTGGTGCTGGGGACGTTCCTGTTCGGCCAGATCAACAAGTCGGTCGTGGACAGCAGCCAGCGCTCCTCCAGCAGCGAGGCGTTCGCCGACCGGCTGCAGATCGCCGACGCGCTGGCCCCCGAGGCCGACGACCCGGCCAAGGCCGCCGACAGCGGCAAGCAGGGCTCGGGCATCCCGCTCGACGAGGTCATGGACACCATCACCGGCTCGGGCGAGGGCGGCTCGGAGAAGCGCTACGAGGTGCTGATCCTCAACCTGACGACCCCGGGCGAGTCCCGGGCGTCGGGCAGCGTGGCGCCGGCCAACGTGCCGTGGGGGCTCCGGCTGAACCTGCAGCGCAACATCCGCGAGTACAAGTACGACAAGGCCGTCGGGTACACCGAGTCGATCAAGTTCGCCGGTGAGAGCCAGCCCAGGCTGACGTACGTGGTCGGCGGCGTCGTGCACCTGCCCATCAGCGGCGAGGACTACGAGGTCTACCACTTCTTCCCGTTCGACGAGGAAGAGGAGCTGCTGTCCAACGTCAGGCTCGCCATCGTCGTGGTGGGCCTCGGGCTCGTGCTGCTGCTGGCCGCCATCGCGTACCTGGTCGCCCGGCAGGTCGTCACCCCTGTACGCCTGGCGCGCCAGGCCGCCGAGCGGCTGGCCTCCGGCAAGCTGGACGAGCGGCTCAAGGTGCGCGGCGAGGACGACCTGGCCCGCCTGGCGAACTCCTTCAACGAGATGGCCGCCAACCTGGCGCTGAAGATCCATCAGCTGGAGGAGCTCTCCCAGGTCCAGCGGCAGTTCGTCTCCGACGTCTCCCACGAGCTGCGCACGCCGCTGACGACCGTGCGCATGGCCGCCGACCTGCTGTACGACGCCCGCGAGGACTTCGACCCGATGGCCGCCCGCTCGGCGGAGCTCATGCAGGCGCAGCTGGAGCGGTTCGAGTCGATGCTGGCCGACCTGCTGGAGATCAGCCGCTACGACGCGGGCGCGGCCACGCTCGACCTCGACTCCGTGGACATCCGCGACGTGGTGCTGCGCGCGATCGGCGACTCCGAGGCGCTGGCCGAGCGGCACGCCACCCGCTTCGAGCTCAGGCTGCCCAACGAGCCGTGCATGGCCGAGGTCGACAACCGGCGGGTCGAGCGGATCCTGCGCAACCTGCTGTTCAACGCCATCGAGCACGGCGAGGGTCGGGACATCGTGGTCACCGTGGGCGCCGACAGGGACGCGGTGGCCGTCGCCGTACGCGACCACGGGATCGGGCTGAAGGGCGGGGAGGACACGATGGTGTTCGACCGGTTCTGGCGGGCCGACCCGTCGCGGGCCAGGACCATCGGCGGCACCGGCCTCGGGCTGGCGATCTCCCGCGAGGACGCCACGCTGCACGGCGGCTGGCTGCAGGCGTGGGGGCAGCCGGGCGAGGGCTCGCAGTTCCGGCTGACGCTGCCCAGGTCGGCCGGGATCGACCTGAAGGGCTCGCCCCTGTCGCTGGTGCCGCCCGAGATCGAGATGCGCCGTACGTGGCGCACCGCCATGACGCCCGTGCTGCTGCCGGCGACGGGAGACGGGGCCGGGCATGACGAGGACTAGGCGGCTCGGCATGGCGGTGGCGATCGTGGCCGCCGTGGTCTGCGCGGGCTCGGGCTGCACCGTGATCCCCGTGAGCGGCCCGTACACCGTGAACGACGCCGGGGGCGGCGACCCCCTCAGCAAGTCGTTCCAGCGCATGATCGCCATCCCGCCCCAGCGCGACTGGGGCACCGAGGAGACCATCAGGGGCCTGCAGGCCGCGATGGCCGCCTATCCGGACGACCCGTCGATCCTGGAGCAGTACCTGACCCCCACGGCCCTGTCCAAGTGGAAGGATTCGGCCTCGGGCCCCGTGACGGTGATCGAGGACGGTTACGAGGTCGTGCCGCCCCCTCCGCGCGACGGCACGGAGACGACGCAGAAGGTCACGCTCAAGGGTCGCTATGCGGCCATCATCAACCAGGACGACTCGTACGCGCCGACGGCCGGGCCGTGGGTGAAGCCGTACGAGCTGGTCAAGGACCCGAAGGGCGGCTACCGCGTCAACGACCTGCCCCCCGGGCTCCTGCTCACCGCCGCCGACGTGGCGCGGGCGTACCGGCCGACGAACCTCTACTACCTCAACCGGGGCCTGCAGGACCGGCTGGTCGCCGATCGCGTACGCCTGCGGCTGAAGACCACCGAGACCTTCGCGCAGACCGTGCTCGAACGCCTGCTCAAGCCGCCGACCGGGGCCCTGCAGGGCGCGGTGACCACCAGCTTCCCGTCCGGGACCGAGATCGAGTCGATCAGGTCGGGCGAGGAGCGCGTGGTGATCAGCCTGTCCGGCCCGCTCGACCTGAGCGACCTGAGCGCCGAGGCCGCGCTGAGAGCCCAGATCCGGTACAGCCTCAACATGAACGAGATCGCCAAGGGCCGCATCATCGAGGTCCAGGTGGACGGCGAGCAGTACTTCATCGACCGGCCCAACTCCGAGGAGAGCTGGCTCGACGACAGCAGCGACACCGCCTACTTCGTCGGCAAGGGCGCGATCCAGTACCTGGGCAAGGACGGTCCGGGGGGCGCAGTGGCGGGCGCGGCGGGCGAGCCGCGCGAGGGCTATTCCGGCTTCGCCCTCTCCAAGGAGCGCAACGGCCTGGTCGCCGCCAGGACCTCGACCGGCATCTCCGTGGCGGCCCTGACGCAGGAGGGACGCTGGCAGGAGGTCATCCAGGGTACGGACCTCACGCCGCCCACCTGGCACCGCGACGGGTCCCTGTGGGCGTACGACCGCAAGAACGCCGCCCTGCTGCGCTACGACCCCGGCAGCGGGCGGACCGGGCAGGTCGGCGTGCCCGAGCAGTTGGACGGGCTGGACGTCACCCGGCTGAGGATCGCCAGGGACGGCGTCCGGGTGGTGGTGACCATCGGGAAGAACACCGTCCAGATCGGCGCGCTGATCGGTGAGGGCACGGGGGTGACGCTGGGGAACCTCCAGTCGCTGACCACGACCGAGGAGGGCGACGAGATCCTCGACGTCGTCTGGGGGGATGACGAGCATGTGCTGGTGCTGGTGGAGAGCAAGGCCGGGCAGATCCTCAGCGAGATCAACGTCGGCGACGGGGAGACCACCGGGGTGCCGCTGAAGGACCGGCTCGTGTCCCTGGCCGCCCTGGGCGACCGGGTGCTGGCGGAGGCGAAGGCGGACAACAGCACCAAGCTCATCGAACTGGGCCAGGACCGGCAGACCTGGACGCCCAAGATCGACTCCGGCGCCGGCGCCCCGCTGTTCCCCCTGGGCTGATCCGTCGAGGTGCCGGCGGAAACCGTCGGTGGCGGGGGGCATGCTGGGCCGCGTGCTGAACGCCGTACTCGATCTGGTCCTTCCGCCCTCCTGCGCGGGGTGCGGCGCCAAGGGGGCGTCGTGCTGCGCGCGCTGCTTCACCGCCCTGACCGGCGCCCCGGCCAGGCGGCTCCCGAGTCCCGCGCCGCCCGGGCTGCCCGACTGCTGGGCGGCGGCCCCCTACGAGGGGGTCGTGCGCAGGACGATCGTGGCCTACAAGGAGCGGGGCGTCGTGTCGCTGGCGGGGGTGCTGGCGGAGGCGGTGACCCGGACGGTGGTGGCGGCCATGGGGCACGCCGCCGAGTGGACGGGCGGGCGGTTCGCCGTGGTGCCGGTGCCCAGCACGCGGCGGAGCGTCCGGGGCCGGGGGCACGATCCCGTGGGCAGGCTCGCGACGCTGGTCGCCGCACGGCTGCGGGGGCTGGGGCTGGGGGCCGTGGTGTGGGCGGGGCTGGGGCAGACCAGGCGGGTGGCGGACCAGGCGGGCCTGAGCTCCGCCGAGAGAGGCTCCAACCTCGCCGGGTCACTTCAGGTGCGACCGGCCGCGAAAGGCCCTCCAGCGGCTCGTGCGCTGCTCGTGGACGACATCGTCACGACCGGCGCGACCCTCGCCGAGGCCGCCAGGGCCCTGCGGGCACACGGGGTCGTGGTGCCGCTGGCGGTGACGGCGGGCGCGACACGCCGAAGATCTTGAAACTCATTACGGTGACGGTGTGTAAAGAAAGATCCAAATCGTGATACTAGCCCGGAGGTCACATGTGTCTTCCCTTGGGGCGGCGGTGGGGCTGCTCAGCGGACGGGAGACCCGCACTCATAAGGGATGCCGATCGGTTAAATAGGGCATCGGAAGGCGCTTACCAACCCCGCGAAAATCACGGAAAGTGATCCTTTGGCCGATGCTCCGGCTGACATTCGCGCTGGATGCGGATAGCGTTCTGACATGGCACCCGTTCGGGTCCGTGGTTGCGCAGGGTCGGGGTTCCCGGCTCTGCTAGCCGATGCCAGCCGCAGGCAAAACGGTCCACGTAAGGCGACTCTTTGTCGACCGATCACGGTGCGGCTTAGGGGTAAGTCCTGCCTTCCCGGGGGTCCAGATGTCCCCCGTCAGAAGAGAAGGGCAGTAGTGGCATCAGAGCTGCGAAACCCTCAGCAGGCGGATGTGGGGTCGAAGACCAGGTCGGCCGGGCGGGTGCCGCCCGAGTTCCCGGTGACGCCGAGTCGGAAGAGGGTAACGGTGACAGAAAGGCAGACAGAAGACCCCGTCCGACACGCACATCGTCGGGCGCTCTTGCTCAGTCGTTAGACGAAGGGGGGCTGTTGCATGGACATCATCGTCAAGGGCCGGCACACAGGAGTCAGTGATCGGTTCCGAGACCAAGTGACGACCAAGCTGGCCAGGATCGAACGTCTGGACAACAAACTCATCCGAGTCGATGTGGAGGTGTCGAAGGAACGCAATCCGCGCCTCGCCGGTCAGCGGGAGCGCGTCGAGCTGACCATTCACTCGCGAGGACCGGCCATTCGTGCCGAGGCCTCGGCCGACGACCGATTCGCAGCCCTCGACATGGCCCTCGACAAGCTGGAAGGCCGCCTCCGGCGGCTGGCCGACCGGCGCAAGGTCCATCACGGCAACCATTGCCCGCCCTCGGTGGCGCAGATCACCGCGACGCTCCCTGACGTCGCCGACCTCGCGCCCACCACGCAGCCCACCGTCCCCAAGCAGGTCGAGCCCGACGAGGACGAGCTGCAGCAGAAGAGTGACCAGCTCTACGACGACATCGTCCCGATCGAGATGGACGGCGACGGGCCGCTCATCGTGCGGGAGAAGTTCCACCGAGCGGAACCCATGACCATCGACCAGGCCCTGCTGGAGATGGAGCTGGTCGGACACGATTTCTACCTGTTCCGTGACAAGGAGAGCGGCCAGCCGTGCGTCGTCTACAACAGACGCGGCTACAACTACGGCGTGTTGCGGCTCGTAGAGCCCTGATCGCGCGCTAAAAGATCTTCTCGACCACCCGAGAACCGCCGGTACATGCCATCATGGCGGTTCAACGGCTCTGGCCCCCCGACGAGGAGGAGACGTGAGCGAGCTCAGTCAGGTAGAGATGAGCGAGCGAAGCGAGGGAAAGGCAGGCGCGAGGCGGACCGTCGCGAGGTGGACCGTCGCGAGGCGGATCGAGGAGGCCTCGTGACCGAGTCTGGCGAGGTCCGCGCGCCGGCGAGCGAGCCGATCCGCGTGATGATCGTTGACGATCACGAGCTGATCAGGCGGAGCCTGGCGCTGGCGCTGGCCGCTGAGCCCGATATCGAGGTGGTCGGTGAGGCGAGCGACGGGCAGGAGGCGGTCGAACTGGCCGATCGCCTCATGCCCGACGTCGCGCTCATGGACGTACGCATGCCCCGGCAGGACGGGATCGAGGCGACGAAGGGCATCAAGGCCTCTGTCCCGAGCACCCGCATCATCATGCTGACGGTCAGCGACGAAGAGGAAGACCTCTTCGAGGCCATCAAGGCGGGAGCCACCGGCTACCTGCTCAAGGACGTCCAGATCAACGACGTCCCCGCCGCGGTGCGCGGCGTGCACGAAGGCCAGTCGTTAATCAACCCGGCGATGGCGGCCAAGCTGATCAGCGAGTTCGCCAACATGAGCCGCAAGGAGGCCGAGCGGCCTCCCCAGCTCCCCGTCCCCCGGCTGACCGACCGGGAGATGGAGGTCCTCCGGCTGGTGGCCAAGGGCATGAACAACCGCGAGATCGCCAAGCAGCTGTTCATCTCCGAGAACACCGTGAAGAACCACGTGCGCAACATCCTCGACAAACTTCAGCTTCACTCGCGCATGGAGGCCGTGGTCTACGCGGTACGGGAGCGGATGCTCGAGATCACCTGACCCCCGCCTCGGCTCGGCTCGGGCGGGACGGTTGGGGCCTGATCGGCCCCGCAGGGCGGGCGGTCCACGTCCACTCGGCTGCCCGGTCCGGCTCAGCGCCCGGCTTGCTCGGCCCCCGCCGGTTCGCTCAGCGTCCGGCTTGCTCGGCCCCCGGCCGGTTCGGCTCAGGGCCCGGCTCAGCGCCCGGTCGGCTCGGCCCGCCACGCCCGGAGACTCACCGCCACGCCAAAGATTCGGCCTGCCACGCCCAAAGATTCAACGCGCCACGCCCGGAGGCTCAGCTCGGCAGCCCCGGCCCAGCTCCGATGAACCGTGGTCCGGATGGGGATCGGCTGGGCGGCGGGGCGGGGCGGCTCAGGTCGGGCGAGGGGCGTTCAGGATCGGGAGCAGCTCAGGGGGGTCGGCGCGTTCGACGCGTACGGCGTCGCAGCCCACCCACTCGGCCGCCGACCACAGGGCCTCCCGTAAGGCGTCGGCCCACTTGGCGGCCGAGAGGCCCGGCTCCAGGCTGAGTTGCCTGGCCACCAGCGTGGAGCCCTCGCGCGCGGGGTCGACACGCCCGATCAGGCGGCCCCCGGACAGCACCGGCATCGTGAAATAGCCGTGCACCCGCTTGTGCTTGGGGACGTAGAGCTCCAGCGTGTACGTGAAGCCGAACACCCGCTCGGTGCGCCCCCGGTGCCAGATGAGCGAGTCGAACGGCGACACCAGCGTCGTGCGGTGCCGGCCACGCGGCTCCGACTCCAGGGCCACCGGATCCGCCCACGCGTTGGCCAGGCCCTTCCTGCCCGGCCAGCCGCTCACCGTCACGGGCACCAGGCCCGCCGCGCCGCTGAGCAGGACCTCGTCGAGGATCGCCGCGTGGCGGCCCTTGAGGCGCAGGAAGTCGATGAGGTCGGTGCGGTTGGCCACGCCCAGCGATCGTCCCGCGATGCCGGCCAGGCGTACGACGCACTCCTCGTCGGACAGGTCTTCGGCCAGGAGCTCGGCGGGGACGACACGCTCGGCCAGGTCGTAGACGCGGCGCCAGCCCACGCGGCGGGTGCAGACCAGCTCACCGATGTCGAGCAGCCACTCCAGGCCGATCTTCGACTCGGACCAGTCCCACCACGGGCCGCCGTTCTTGGCGCCGCCCACGTCGGAGGTGGTCAGCGGGCCCGACTCGCGGACCTGGTCGAGGAGCTTCTCCACCCCGTCGGGGACCTCGTGCCAGCGATAACGCCGCTCGCGAAACGCCCGGCGGCGGAACGAATAGAGCGGCCAGTGCTCGATCGGCAGGATGCAGGCGGCGTGACACCAGTATTCGAAGCTCTGGGCGGGATTGTGCCAGTAGGCGCGCTCGACGTCGGAGCGGCCCACCGCGCCCAGGCGGGCGTACGCGACCAGCTCGTGGGAGCGGGCCAGGACCGAGATCGTGTCGAGCTGCACGGCGCCCAGCCTGCGCAGCATGGCCCGCACCCCGCCCTTGCGCGCCTCGGCGCCGACGAAGCCCTGCGAGCGCAGGACGACCCGGCGCGCCTCCTCGGGGGTCAGGTCGATCGCACCGGTCATGTCTGCGTGTACGTACGGCGATGCATGCGAGCAATCTAGCGGCGGGCACCGACAGAAAATCGGGCTGGTGCCACCAGGGCGGCGCCCAAAAGCCACCAGGGCGGCGCCCAAAAGCCACCAGGGCGGCGCCCGGAATCCGCCAGAACGGCGACGGGCGCCGTCAGGACTGCGCCCGGAGTTCGCCAGGATGGCGACGGGTGCCGTCAGGACCGGGACGAACGCCGCCAGGGCCCAGCTGGCGCCGTCAGGAACGGACCCGCGCCTCCAGTAGCGGGGCGGGCGCTGACGGGAGCGGGGCGGCGCCTACAGCGCCGGGGGCAGGTGCCGACGGGGGCCGGGGTGGGGCCGTACGTGTCGATCCGGGGCCGGGGTGGGTCGTACGTGTCGATCCGGGGCCGGGCATGGAAACGGCGGGCGGCCCTGGATCGGGCGCCCGCCGGTGGAGCCTGCTCAGCGGTGATCTTCAGCGCGCATGCCCACGCGGGGCGCGTCGATCACGACATCGGTGAAGATGTCGAAGACGAGGGCGAGGACACCGCCGACGACGAACACGCCGGCGCCGATCCAGACGAGCGTCCAGTTGGCGGCAGTCAGCCCGAAGCCGGCCACGACGGTTCCCACCAGCATCACGGTCACCGCGAGCCACGAAGACGCGCGCCCCCCGTGGCTGCCGAGATTCTCCGTTTGCTCCGACTTCTTCCCCTCAACCATGACTAATCCTTCCTTTGCCGGATATCCCGCTTATTGGTGCGAGCCGGCGCTCAACCGGCATACCCTCTGCCTTGACCCATTCTCCCAGACAGGTTCTGCGCCCTCGTCGTCACGGTGGCTGTGTCTGGTTGCGGAACCGCCTACGATGGCAACGGGGAAGTTTGTCTCGGCCTCTCCTCCTGGCGGCGCCGCCGGGGTAGACCTGCGAGGAGCTTTACATAAAGTGGCAGCCATTCTCGACAAGATCCTACGTGCCGGCGAAGGCAAGATCCTGCGCAAGCTCAAGCGGATCGCAGACCAGGTCAACTCCATCGAGGACGACTTCACGAGCCTGTCCGACGCGGAGTTGCGTGCGCTGACGGACGAATTCAAGCAGCGCTATGCGGACGGCGAAACCCTCGACGATCTGCTTCCCGAGGCGTTCGCGACCGTGCGCGAGGCGTCCCGCCGCGTGCTCGGCCAGCGACCGTACGACGTGCAGATCATGGGTGGCGCCAACCTTCATCTGGGCAACATCTCGGAGATGAAGACCGGTGAGGGCAAGACCCTGACCTGTACGCTCCCGTCCTATCTCAACGCCATCTCCGGCAAGGGCGTGCACGTCATCACGGTCAACGACTACCTGGCCAAGCGTGACGCGGAGACCATGGGTCGCATTCACCGCTTCCTCGGTCTCGAGGTCGGATGCATCATCTCCGGCCAGCAGCCCGAGGAGCGGCGCAAGCAATACCAAGCCGACATCACCTACGGCACCAACAACGAGTTCGGCTTCGACTACCTGCGCGACAACATGGCGTGGTCGCTCGAGGAGTGCGTGCAGCGGGGCCACAACTACGCGATCGTCGACGAGGTCGACTCGATCCTGATCGACGAGGCCCGCACGCCGCTGATCATCTCCGGCCCCGGCGAGCAGTCGGGCAAGTGGTACCAGGAGTTCGCCAAGATCGTCCCCCGCCTGCGCAGGGGTGTCGAGGCGAAGAACCCGGGCGAGGAGAGCACCGGCGACTACATCGTCGACGAGAAGAAGCGCACGGTCGGCATCCTGGAGGCCGGTGTCGAGAAGGTCGAGGACTGGCTCGGCATCGACAACCTCTACAAGCCGGAGCACACCCACCTCGTCGGCTTCCTGAACAACGCGCTCAAGGCCAAAGAGCTGTTCAAGAAGGACAAGGACTACATCGTCTCCGACGGCGAGGTCCTGATCGTCGACGAGTTCACCGGCCGCATCCTGCACGGCCGCCGCTACAACGAGGGCATGCACCAGGCCATCGAGGCCAAAGAGAGCGTGAAGATCAAGGACGAGAACCAGACTCTCGCCACGGTCACCCTGCAGAACTACTTCCGCCTCTACGACAAGCTGGCCGGGATGACCGGCACGGCGGCCACGGAGGCCAACGAGTTCCACCAGACGTACAAGCTGGGCGTCGTCCCCATCCCCACCAACCGGCCGATGATCCGCAAGGACCAGGCCGACGTGGTGTACAAGACGGAGGACGCCAAGTTCGACGCGGTGGTCGAGGACATCAAGGAGCGCTACGAGGCCGGCCAGCCGGTGCTCGTCGGCACGACCTCGGTGGCGAAGTCGGAGCGGCTGTCGAAGGCGCTCAAGCGGCGCGGCGTGCCGCACGAGGTGCTCAACGCGAAGAACCACGCGCGTGAGGCGTCGATCATCGCCGAGGCGGGCCGCAAGGGCGCCGTCACCGTCGCCACCAACATGGCCGGTCGAGGCACCGACATCATGCTCGGCGGCAACTCCGAGTTCCGCGCCGACCTCGAGCTGCGCCAGCGCGGCCTCGACCCGGTCGAGACGCCGGAGGAATACGAGAAGGCCTACCCCGAGGCGCTGGAGAAGGCGCGGGCGGCGGTCCAGGCCGAGCACGACGAGGTCACCGCGCTCGGCGGCCTCTACGTCCTGGGCACCGAGCGGCACGAGTCGCGCCGCATCGACAACCAGCTCCGCGGCCGCTCCGGCCGTCAGGGCGACCCCGGCGAGTCGCGCTTCTACCTGTCGCTCGGCGACGACCTGATGCGCCTGTTCAACTCGGCCCGCGTCGAGATGATCATGACGAGGCTGCAGATCCCCGACGACCAGCCGATCGAGTCCGGCATCGTCTCCAAGGCCATCGCCTCCGCCCAGCACCAGGTCGAGCAGCAGAACTTCGAGATCCGCAAGGACGTTCTGAAGTACGACGAGGTGATGGACCGCCAGCGCAAGGTCATCTACGCCGAGCGCCACCGCGTGCTGGAGGGCGCCGACCTGCACGAGCAGGTGCGCGGCTTCGTCGGCGAGGTGATCCAGGGCTACGTCCAGGGCGCCACGGCCGAGGGCTTCGCCGAGGAGTGGGACCTCGACAAGCTGTGGAAGGCGTTCGGGGAGCTCTACCCGGTCTCCGTCCGGGCCGAGGACCTCATCGAGGAGGCCGGCGGCCGCGAGGAGCTGACCGCCGAGCTCATCAGCGAGAAGGTCAAGGCCGACGCGCTGGCCGCCTACGACCGGCGCGAGGAGGAGTTCGGCGCCGAGACCATGCGTGACCTTGAGCGCCGCGTGATCCTCTCGGTCCTCGACCGCAAGTGGCGCGAGCACCTCTACGAGATGGACTACCTGCGCGAGGGCATCGGCATGCGGGCCTACGCGCAGAAGGACCCGAAGATCGAATATGCCCGCGAGGGTTACGAGATGTTCGCCGCGATGCTCGAGGGCATCAAGGAGGACTCCGTCGGCTTCCTGTTCAACCTCGAGGTGGAGGTGCAGGAAAACCCGATCGTCGAGGAAGAGGACGCGGTGCTGGCGGAGACCCGCTCGATCATCGCGCGCGGGCTGCGGGGGCCGGAGCGGCCCGCCGAGCTCGAATACTCCGCGCCCGGCGAGCAGGGTGAGGTCGAGCACGTGAAGGTCCGCACCACGCAGGAGGAGCGGGCGGCGTACGGGAACGTGGAGCGCAACGCGCCTTGCCCGTGTGGGTCGGGCAAGAAGTACAAGCGCTGCCACGGAGACCCGAAGCACGCGGCCTGATCCTAATTCCTTCGAAGACCCCCACTTTCCAGGTGGGGGTCTTTTTATTGGGGTCGCACGTCCGCTACGCCGTTTCGAAGTCGGTGCACAGCCATTGCAGCCCCTGTCTTTCCAGGCGTACGGCGAGGACGTGGTCGCGGTCGCCGCAGTGCACGAGAACGCACATTTCTATGGCGCCGTCGCGGGGCTCTTTCATGTGCACGCTCCTGGCGAACGGGGGCCGGCTGGCGTGGATCATCCGGCCCGCTCTCACCAGCTCCCGGTAGGCGCGGTCGGTGAGCCGGTCGGCCATGGTCTCGGGCGGGCGGCGACCGGCGAGCACCTCGGCCAGGGCCTGGCCGAGGTGGCGGAGCTTGCGCTCGTCGGGCATGGCGCCCGGCGGGCCCCATACCAGGGGGCGGGTGTCCAGGGCCAGCGCGCCCTGGGTGGCCGGGGTCCGCGGTGGTCGCTCCTCGTCGCGGGACGGCTCGGGGGCGGGGGTGAGGCCGATGCGGGATGCCGGGGACACGCAATCCTCCAATTCCTTGGGTGGAGAAAGAATCGATATAAGGAGTTTTCGGCCCGGCTCAGGAATACAAATCGCGCCAACTTCCGCGGTCGGTGACCGACTTCGCGCGTTTTTGTGGGGGAAGGTTGTGGGAAGTTGGATTCCCTCTTCGGGAGGTGCCAGGGTGTTGCGGGCCTGATCAGTGGGGTCTGGGGCTATCCCAAACCGTTTGGGTCGGTCGGTTCCCGGGTTTGGGTAACGTCCCTTTCCTGAGGGGGCTCGCGGCCGGGGGTGGGCAGGTCGAGGGCGCGGATCAGGAGGGTGAAGAGGGCGTAGTAGAGAAGCAGGTACGCCAGGCCGAACAGGATGATCAGCCCCAGGCCGTGCGTATTGGACTTGCCGGCGTTCAGCAGCAGGTCGATGGCGCCTCCCGAGAACGTGAAGCCCAGGCGGGCGCCGAGTTCGGCCATCAGGGCCATGGACAGGCCCGTCAGGAGGGCGTGGAGGACGAAGAGCGCGGGGGCGACGAAGATGAAGGCGAACTCCAGGGGCTCGGTGATGCCCGTGACGAAGGCCGTCAGGGCGGCCGAGAGCAGGATGCCCCCCACGGCGGGGCGGCGGGCCGGTGGGGCGGCGCGCCACATCGCGAGGGCGGCGCCCAGGAGGCCGAACATCATGACCGGGAAGAAGCCGGTCATGAAGATGCCCGCCCCCTGCTCGCCGGCGAAATAGCAGTTCAGGTCGCCCGCCGCGTTCCGAGTCGCGCCGTCCACGCCCGCGTGGCACTCCGGGAGCGTGAACCACACGATGGTGTTGAGGAAGTGGTGCAGGCCGATGGGGATGAGCAGGCGGTTGGCCACGCCGTAGATGCCGGTCCCGGCCGTGCCGTGGGCCGAGAGCCAGTCGCCGACCTCCGCCAGCCGGTCGCCCACCGGGCGCCAGAGGAGGCCGAAGGCGACGCCGAGGACCAGGGCGGCGACGGCGGTGATGATGGGCACGGCGCGGCGGCCGCCGAAGAAGGCCAGCCAGGCGGGCGGCTTCAGGCGGTGGAAGCGCTGCCAGAGGAGGGCGGCCGTGATGCCGATGAGGATGCCGCCCAGCACGCCCGTGGGGTTCGGGGCGCCCACGTTGAGGGTGGGGGCGCCGTTCTGGAGGGTCACGGCGACCTTGGTGTAGACCGCGCCGTGCCCCGCCTCGAAGAACAGGGTCTTGGTCACGTGGTCGAAGACCAGGTAGCCGACCAGGGCCGCCAGCGCCGTCGAGCCGTCGGACCTGCGGGCGAAGCCGATCGCCACCCCCACGGCGAACAGCAGCGGGAGGTTGTCGAAGAGGGCCCCGCCGGCCGCGGCCATGACCCTGGCCACCGGGAGGAGCCAGGGCAGGGTGCCGCCCAGGCCGTCCTTGCCGAGCATGTCGTCCTGGCCGAAGCGGTAGAGCAGGCCCGCGGCCGGGAGCACCGCGATGGGCATCATGAGCGAGCGGCCAATGCGTTGCAGCACGGCGAAGGTCGATGACCACCAGGCTGCGCGCATGGTCCTGGTCACCCCCCGCGGCAGGTGTGTCCGTTCGTGACGCGGGGGTTGGAGGGTTACTACCCCCTGGCGGTTCCGCGGGAAACGCCGCTAGGTCTCGCCGGAGTCGAGGTCGGGCTCGGGTTCGCGGCCGGGGGTCAGGATGTTGAGCCTGCGGATCAGGAACGTGAACACGACGTAGTAGAGCACGCCGTAGATCACGCCCAGGAGCAGGATGCCGGGCAGGTTCTCGGTGTTCGACTTGCTGGCGTTCAGCAGCATGTCCAGCAGCCCGGCGGAGAAGCCGAAGCCGAGCTGGCCGCCGATCAGCGTGGTCAGGGCCATCGCCACGCCCGTCAGGACCGCGTGGACCACCAGCAGCAGGGGGGCCACGAAGATGAAGGCGAACTCGATCGGCTCCGTGATCCCCGTGACGAACGACGCCAGCCCCGCCGACAACATGATCCCGCCCACCGTGGCCCGCCGGTGCTTGGGCGCCGCGCGCCACATCGCCAGGGCGGCGGCCGGCAGGGCGAACATCATGACGGGGAAGAAGCCGGCCATGAACTGGCCCGATTGCGGGGCGCCGCCGAAGTAGCAGTTCCAGTCGCCGCCCAGCACCCGGCCGCCGACGTCGCACTGCGGCACCACGTACCAGACCACCGAGTTGACGAAGTGGTGCAGGCCCAGGGGGATCAGCAGGCGGTTGATCAGGCCGTAGATGCCGGTGCCGATCGGGCCGATGGCGGTCAGGGCCTCGCCGCCGTGCCGGATCCACTCGCCGATCACCGGCCAGAGCCAGCCGAAGACCACGCCGATGAGCAGGGCCACGATCGAGGTGATGATCGGTACGAAGCGCCGCCCCCCGAAGAACGCCAGCCACGACGGCAGCTTGATGCGGTGGAAGCGCTGCCAGAGCAACGCCGCGACCAGGCCCATGACGATGCCGCCGAGGACCTTGGTGGGGTTCTGCATGCCGTAGTTGATGATCTCCTTGATGCCCTGGTCCTGCACCTCCGTGATGCTTACGGTGTCCCGGATGTCCGAGCCGAAGAACATCACCTTCGTCACCCGGTCGAAGACCAGGTAGCCCACCACGGCGGCGAGGGCCGTGGAGCCGTCGGACTTGCGGGCGAAGCCGATGGCCACGCCCACGGCGAACAGCAGCGGCAGGTTCTCGAACAGCGCGGCCCCGGCTGCCGCCAGCACGTCGGCCACCTGGTTCATCCAGGCCAGGCCCGCCACGTCGGCCAGCCCGCCCGGCTCGGCGCCGTTGGAGCCGAGCATGTCGGGCTGGCCGAAGCGCAGCAGCAGGGCGGCCGCCGGCAGGGCGGCGATGGGCAGCATCAGGGAGCGGCCCAGCCGCTGGAGCACGGTCATCACGCGAGCGAACGGCGAAGGCCGGGCGGCGGTGGTCTCGTTCACCGGTCGTTCCTCCGGGGCCTGTGGGGGCCAGGACTGGACTCTGGGTTCGATCCTCCGGGAGCCGGGTATCGCGGGGAACGGGTTTCTCCGGGACTCTCCGAGGGGGTAGGGGTGTCGGCGGTGAGGGACCGGCCGGGTGTCAGCTCCGCCTGGAGGGCATCTCGAGGAGGGTGCGCAGCTGGTAGCGGTCCGCGCGGTACGTGGACACGCCCAGCTCCGCGCACGCGCCGCCCGAGAACGACCGGCGCTGCAGCAGCAGTACGGCCCCGCCGCGCGGCAGTTTCAGCAGGTCGGCGTCGCTCGGGTCGGCGATGCCGCCGTCGATGGTGAGCTCCCCGGCGTCCATGACGAGCCCGTAGCGGCTCTCCAGCAGCTCATACAGTGATTTATCCGACAAGTCGTAGTCGGCCAGGTCCGGGGCG
This sequence comes from Nonomuraea sp. MTCD27, assembly GCF_041950495.1. Classification (NCBI taxonomy): domain Bacteria; kingdom Bacillati; phylum Actinomycetota; class Actinomycetes; order Streptosporangiales; family Streptosporangiaceae; genus Nonomuraea; species Nonomuraea sp. MTCD27. Next base: position 234,686 of record NZ_JBGNUW010000020.1, read on the forward strand.
AGCTTGACCGGGATGTGGGCTCGTTCGATCGACAGCGGCTCGCCGTCGGCCGTACGCAGGCGCTCGATGAAATGCACCTCCTCGCCCGGCTGGATGCCCAGCTCCTTGGCCAGATGGGCGCTGGCGCGCACGATCCGGCGGTCGAGGTCGCGCGAGCCCGGGATCATGCCCCGCGCCCGCATATCGTCGGTGAACGACGTGAGCTGCAGGGCCAGCTCGATCTTCGGCCGGGCGACGAACGTCCCCTTGCCGGGCACGCGGTGCAGGCGGCCCTCGGACACGAGGTGGTCGACGGCCTGCCGTACGGTCATCCTGGACAGGCCGAAGCGCTGGCAGAGCTCGCGCTCGGACGGGATGGCCGCCCCGATGCTGAGCTCGTCGCTGTCGATGAGGTCCAGCAGGATCTCGCGAAGCTGGAAATACTTGGGCACCGGGCTGTCCGGATCGATGTGCGCCACGGATCCTCCCCTCGTCACTACCTGGGCAATGGGCTATGGTTCGTACTGGTCTAGTCCGGACTAGACCACATGTCGCGAAAGACGGTCAAGTCTGAACCGCAATGAGTTGAGGGATGAGCCCGAGATGACCACCAAGATGCGCAGCGAGATCGCCGAGCAGCCGACCGCGCTGCGGGCCACGCTGGACTCCCTGCTCCCCAAAGTCGATGAGATCAAGGCCATGGGCGAGCAGACTCGCCAGTTGCTGTTCATCGCACGTGGCACCTCCGACAACGCAGCAGTGTACGGGCGCTACCTGGTCGAATCGCACGCCGGGCGGCTGTCCGCGCTGGCGGCGCCGTCGATCGCGACCACGTACAAGCGCCGCCTCGACCTGGACGGCGTGCTGGCGGTCGCCATCTCGCAGTCGGGGCGGACCGAGGAGATCGTCGAGACGCTGACCTGGGCCAAGGACTGCGGGGCCAAGGCCGTCGGCATCACGAACGGAGGCCCGGACAGCCCGCTGGCGCAGGCGGCCGACGTCGCCCTGTGCACGGTGGCGGGCGAGGAGAAGGCCGTCCCGGCCACGAAGACGTACACGACGCAGCTCGCGGCGCTGGCGGTGCTCGCCATCGGGCTGGGCGCGGACGTCGACGCGGACGAGCTGCAGCGGGTGCCCGAGGCGGTGGAGAAGCTGGTCGCGGAGCCGGGGGACCTGGACGCCGTGGTCGAGGGGCTGCTCGACAAGCCGGGCGTGGTCGTGTCCGGGCGGGGGCTGGCGTTCTCGACGGCGCTGGAGACCGCGCTGAAGCTCAAGGAGGCCTGCTACCTGCACGCCATGGGCCTGTCGTACGCCGACCTGCTGCACGGCCCCATCGCCGTGGTGGACGCCGACACGCCGGCGCTGCTGGTGGCCTCCGAGAACAGCCCGACGCTGCAGGGGACGGTCGCGCTGGCCGAGCGGGTCGTGGCGGCGGGGGCGGCGGCGTACACGATCGGGGGCGGCACCGCGCTCGCCCGGGCCGGCACGGCCGCGCTGAACGGCCCCGACCTGCCCGAATGGCTGGCCCCCATGGGCCTCATCGTGCCGGGGCAGCTGCTCACCGAGGCGCTGGCCCGCCGGCTCGGCATCGACCCCGACGCGCCGCGCGGCCTGAACAAGGTCACCCAGACCGACTGATCTAGCCTGGTCAGAGTGCTAGTCCTAGGGAGGACCGGATGGCGGCGGATGTGAATGCGATCATCGCCGGGCTGGGCGGCGCCGACAACATCATCGACATCGAGCCCTGCATCACCCGCTTGCGCACCGAGGTGCGCGACGCGGCCAAGGTGGATCAGACGGCGCTCAAGGCGGCCGGCGCGCATGGCGTGATGGCCGCGGGGAACGTGGTCCAGGTCGTCGTCGGACCGGAGGCGGACACGATCGCCAGCGACATCGAGGACATCATCGGCTAAGGGCGAGACCATGACGACTGTTCTCGCCCCGGTTGAGGGGGCAGCTGTGGGGTTGGCCGCCGTGCCCGATCCGGTGTTCGCGGCGGGCCTGGTCGGGCCGGGAACGGCGATCGATCCGCTGCGGGGGCCCGGGAATGCCCTGGCCCCCATAGCGGGAAAAATAATGAAACTGCACCCGCACGCGTACGTCATCGTGGGGGACGACGGCAAGGGCGTGCTGGTGCACCTGGGCATCGACACTGTCCAGCTCAAGGGGAAGGGGTTCCAGTTGCTGGCGGCCGAGGGCGACAGGGTGAGCGCCGGGCAGCCGGTCGTCGCGTGGGACCCGGCGGTCATCGAGGCGGGCGGCCGCTCGCCGGTCTGCCCCGTCGTCGCGCTGGACGCGTTTTCCGAGGCCCTGAGCGGGGTCCGGGAGGGCGCGGTGCACGCGGGAGACGAGCTCTTCAGATGGGAATAGTGGCCGCTCCGGCCGGCTTGGATGTGACGCCGGTCGCTGCCTCCGTATTGGGCCGGACCCGTCACAATAGGCCCGGCACAATAGAGAAGCGCCAGATTTGCCCCGAGCGGCCGGCGCTGACGTCCACAGGTCCGGGTGGTCTGGACCGGCACAGAAGGAGGAGCGGCACGATGGGTGAGCGCAAGGTCACCGTGGCGGCGGAGGTAGGGCTGCACGCCCGTCCCGCGGCGACGTTCGTCTCGCGGGCCAAGCTGGCCCCGATGGACATCACGGTGGCGAAGTCCCACGGCGGTGGCCCGGTCAACGGCAAGAGCATCCTCGCGATCATGGCCCTCGACGTCCGCCAGGGCGAGACCGTGGTGATCTCCGCGGAGGGCGAGGGCGCCGAGGAAGTGCTCGACGAGCTGGCCACGATAGCCAGTACGCCATGAACCTGCGGGGGGTGGGGGTCAGCCCGGGGATCGGGCACGGGCCCTCTTACGTTCTGACCGTCTCCGTGCCCGAACCCCCCGAGGGCGCCACCTACACCGGTGAGGCGGAGCAGGAGAAAGAGCGCGCGATGACCGCGCTCACGCGGGTCGCGGGCGAGCTGGAGGCCCGCGGCAACCAGGCGGGCGGCGAGGCCGAGGAGATCCTCAAGGCCCAGGCGCTGATGGCCGAGGACCCGGGGCTGGTCGTGAAGGTGAGGTCGCTGATCGACCGCGGCCTGGCCGCTCCCAGGGCCGTCTTCGAAGCTTTCACGAAATATCGGGACGTGCTGGCCGGGTCCGGCGGATATCTGGGCGAGCGGGCCGCCGATCTGGGCGACATCAGGGATCGCGTGATCGCCTTGCTCTACGGGCAGGCCATTCCGGCGCTGCCGTCGCGGCCCGCGGAGCCGTACGTGCTGGTCGCCAGGGATCTCGCCCCCGCCGACACCGCGCTGCTGTCCAGGGAGCACGTGGTCGCGTTCGTCACCGAGGAGGGCGGCCCGACCAGCCATACCGCGATCATGGCCAGGGCGATGGGCGTGCCCGCCGTCGTGGCCTGCCCGGGCGCGACCGGCATCCCGCCGGGCGTCCAGGTGATGGTGGACGGGACCTCCGGCGACGTACGCGTGCAGCCCGCCGAGGCCGACGTGGCCGACGCGGTCGGCGCCGCCACGGCCCGGCAGGCCGCGCTCGCGTCGTGGACCGGTCCCGGCGCGACCGCCGACGGGCACCGGGTGCCGCTGCTGGCCAACGTCGGCGGCCCGGCCGACCTCGACGCCGCCGTGGCCGCGGGCGCGGAGGGCGTCGGGCTCTACCGGACCGAGTTCCTCTTCCTCGACCGCGCCGAGCCGCCCTCCGCCGAGGAGCAGCGGCAGGCGTACGGGGCGGCGCTGGCGGCGTTCCCGGGCGGCAAGGTGGTGGTGCGGACGCTGGACGCCGGCGCGGACAAGCCGCTGGCGTTCCTGCCGTCGCCCACCGAGCCGAACCCGGCGCTGGGGGAGCGCGGCCTGCGCACGTTCCGGAAGTTCCCCGAGGTGATGGACGCGCAGCTGGGCGCGCTGGCGGAGGTCGCCGGCGCGGGGCTGCAGGTGATGGCGCCGATGGTGGCCACGGCCGAGGAGGCCGCGTGGTTCGCCCGGGAGTGCCGGGAGAAGGGCCTGGCGGACGTCGGCGTGATGATCGAGGTCCCGGCGGCCGCGCTCCGGGCCCGCGACCTGCTCGCCAGGGTGAACTTCGTCTCGATCGGCACGAACGACCTGAGCCAGTACGCCTTCGGCGCCGACCGCCAGCTCGGCGCCGTGAGCACGTTGCACGATCCGTGGCAGCCGGCGCTGCTCGATCTGGTGGCCATGGCCGCGCAGGCCGCGGGGCGGGCGGGCAAGCCGTGCGGGGTCTGCGGGGAGGCGGCCGCGGATCCGGCCCTGGCCTGCGTGCTGGCCGGCCTCGGGGTGACCTCGCTGTCGATGGCGCCGTCCGCGCTGGCGGCCGTACGCGCCGGGCTGGCCGCGCACACGCTGGAGCAGTGCCGGACGGCGGCCGGGGCGGCGCGGGCGCAACCTTCGGCGGCCGACGCGCGTGCGGCGGCCCGCGTTCACCTGCCCGGGCTCGGCAGGCTGGGGTTGTAGTTCCGGCCGGTTTCGGTAAGCGCCGGGCCCGGCCGGGTCGTCACATGGATACCTTTGAAGGCATGCTTCGACGGATCGGCACGACAGGGCTCCTGGTGATCGCGCTCACTGCGTGCGGCGGTGGCGGGGCCTCCCCGGGCACGGCCGGCACGGCCGGCACGGCTGGTTCGGCGCCGACCGGGGGCAAGGCCGCCCCGCCCGCGCAGACGCCCGCTCAGACGCCCGCTCAGACGACGGCGGCGCCGCAGCAGAGCCCGGTCCAGCGGGTCCTGGCGAAAATGAGCGTGGAGGAGAAGGTCGGCCAGCTCTTCATGCCCGTCCTGTACGGCACCGCCGCCGACACGGTCTCGGGCGAGAACCAGGCCCGATACACCGCCCGGACCCCGGCCAAGGTGATCGCGAAATACCACCTGGGCGGCGTGATCCTCTTCCCGCAGAACGTCAAGAGCATCGGCCAGGTCGTCGGCCTCACCAACGGCCTGCAGCGCGCCTCGGACGAGGTGCCGCTGCTGATCGGCACCGACCAGGAGAACGGCCTGGTGTCCCGGATGTCCGCCCTCATGACGGACTTCCCCGGCGCCTCCCAGATCGGCGCGACCGGGGACACCGGCCTGTCGAGAGAGGTGGCCAAGGCGACCGGCGACGAGCTGCGCGCGCTCGGCGTCAACCTCGACTTCGCCCCCGTCGCCGACGTGAACGTCAACCCGCGCAACCCGGTCATCGGCAGGCGGGCCTTCGGCGACGATCCGCAGCGGGTGGCCAAGATGGTCGCCGCGGCGGTCAAGGGCTTCGGCGAGGCGAAGATCGCCGCCACCGCCAAGCACTTCCCGGGGCACGGCGACACCTCCGTGGACAGCCACACCGGGCTGCCGGTGATCAAGCACACGAAGTCGGAGTGGGAGCGGATCGACGCGCCGCCGTTCAAGGCCGCCATCGGCGCGGGCGTCGACGCCGTGATGAGCGCCCACATCGTCTTCCCCAAGCTCGACTCGTCCGGCGACCCGGCGACGCTGTCCAAGCCCATCCTGACCGGCCTGCTCCGGGAGCAGCTCGGCTTCAAGGGCGTGATCTCCACCGACGCGCTCAACATGGCCGGGGTGCGCAAGAAGTACAACGACGGGGAGATCGCGGTGCGGGCCGTGCTGGCCGGGGCCGACCTGCTGCTCATGCCCAACGACCTGCCCAGGGCCTACGAGGCGGTGCTGGCGGCGGTGAAGTCGGGCCGGATCTCCGAGCAGCGCCTCGACCAGTCGGTCACCAGGTTGCTGACGCTCAAGCAGAACAAGGGACTGCTGACCGAGGCGCCCGTGGCCTCGGCGGAGGAGGCGGCCGGCGTGCTGCGCTCGTCCGAGCACCGCAGGCTGGCCGCCCGAGCCGGGAATTAGTGCGCGCCGCGCAGCCCGCTGGCGATGAACATCGCGGCCAGCATGGCGAACAGGAACGCCTGCAGGAACTGGATGAACATCTCGAACGCGGTCATCAGGATCGTCATCAGCACGCCGAGGACGCCGAGGCCCGCGCCCAGCGGGGTGAGCTGCTCGAACAGGAACCAGAAGCCCACCGAGCTGAAGAAGGCCACGATGACGTGGCCGGCGAACATGTTCGCGAACAGCCGGATGAAGTGGGTGAACAGCGAGGTGATGAACACCTCGGCGAGGATCAGCGGGGCGTAGAGCCCGTAGGCCCAGCCGGGCAGGCCGGGCAGGTGCACGATGCCGCGCAGGTAGCCGCGTACGCCGTGGTGCTTGACGCCGAGGTAGATCTTGACGCCGTACACGCTGAGCGCCAGCACCGCCGGGAAGTTGACGCTGGCGGCGACAGGGTACTGGATGAACGGGACGACGCCCATCAGGTTCCAGATGAGCACGGTGAGGAAGATCGTCAGGAGCAGGCCCATCCAGCGGTCGGAGTCCTTGCCCAGGCTGGGTCTGGCGATGTGGTCGCGTACGAAGTCGTAGGTGTACTCGCCGATGCTCTGCCAGCCCCGTGGCACGATCTTCGGCTTGGCGAACGCGGCCCAGCACAGGGCGATGGCGATGACCGAGCTCAGCAGGACAATCAGGACCGGTTTGGTGAACCATTCAGGTCCACCTGGGATGATAGGGGCGAATTGGAAGAGTTCGAGTCCCGGAGCGGTCCACTCTTCCGGGGAGATGATCAGGATCGTCGTCCGCACGGCGGTCCCTTCTGGGTAGCGATCTAACGCTGGGGGAACACCTTAACTGGATATTACGGACATCCTTTTAGATGGGTTTAATCCATAGATAAATGGCCGAGTCGCGTTAAAGTCATTTGCGGGACGCTCTACCCTAGAACGATGGTTACGGGTGTGCTCATCGACTGGGGCGGGGTGCTGACGACCAGCCTCTCCGACTCCATCGCGCGCTGGATCGTGGCGGACCGGATCGACAGGGACCGCTACTACACCGTGATGCGCGAACTCATCGACCACGCCTACAGCGGGGGCGACGGCGAGAGCCTCATCCACGCCCTCGAACGGGGCGAGATCGACGGGTCCTCCTTCGAGCGCGACCTGGCCTCCCGGCTGCTCACCCTGGACGGGGTGCCGCCGGTGGCCGAAGGGCTGCTGGAGCGCATGTTCGCGGGCTTCGAGCGGGTCGACGCGATGTACGACATGCTGCGCGACGTACGACAGAGCGGTCTCAAGACCTGCCTGCTGTCCAACTCCTGGTCCAACACCTACCCCCGGGACGACTGGGAGGAGCTCTTCGACGCGGTCGTGATCTCCGGCGAGGTCGGCATGCGCAAGCCCGAACCGCGCATCTTCCACCACGCCCTCGGCCAGATCGGCCTGGCCGGCGAGGAGTGCGTGTTCGTCGACGACATCGAGGCCAACATCGTCGCCGCGCAGGCACTCGGCATCGCGGGGATCCACCACCGCGACGCGGACACCACGATCGCGGAGCTGGAGACCCTCCTGCGCCTCAGGCTGAAGTAGGCCGTCACTTCGGTCTTGACCAGGCACTATGAGTAGGGTGGCGGTCTGGTGACGCTGGTTTCCCCATAGCAGTGCCCTCGCAAGCTTGGAAAGGTTCGTCATGCGCGTCTATCTGCCGTGCACTCTTCCGGCCCTGGCCTCGGCGGTCGAGGCCGGAGAGCTGGGCCCGGCCCCGCTGACCGGTTATGCGGTGACCCCCGCGCTGACCGAGTGGTACGCCTCGGGGGACACCGAGGAGCTCGAATACGTCGCGCTCACCGAGGCGGCCCGCGCCTCGCTGCGCATGCTGGCCGCCGACCGCGCCGACGGCGTCGAGGCGCCGCCCCGGCGCGTGGTGATCGCTGCCGAGGTGCCGGACCGCTCGGTGGCCGCCGGGGTCGATCTGGAGGAGCGCGCCAGAGTACGCCTCGCCGAGCCGATCCCGGTGGCCAAGGTGGCTTCGGTGCACATCGACGACGAGTTCGCGGTCCCCGACGTCGAGGCCGCCATCGCCGCGCTGCCCGCCTCCGACCAGGGCGACGACGACGCGCGGTTCACCGTGGACGGGGCGGAGGCGCACGAGCTCATGTGGTACGCGACCCAGGAGATTCCCGACCTCCTCGGTTCATAACGGTGAGATCACATGGGGTGCGCTTCCTCGGCCGAAGGGAGCAGCGCCTCGCTAAGGTCCCGACGCAGCACATTCGTCTGATCGAAGGAGTCGGTACCACGTGAAGCGTCGAGTCGCGGCGATCGCCATAGGTGCGATGACCCTCCTGGCGGGCTCTCCCGCGCACGCCCAGGCTGCGCTCAAGCCGTACGACCATCAGGACCCCTACAGGTCGGGCTGCGGCAACTCCGCCCGCGCGGTGAAGTCCGCCACGATCAAGAGCCGGGCCCACGGCCAGGTGGGGACGATCAAGCTCATGTGGTCCGGCAGGTGCAAGACCAACTGGATCGAGATCAGGACCGGCACGTCCATGCGCGGCAGCATCAGCGTGTACGCCGCCGACGGCCGCTACGACACCTTCCGCTTCAAGGCCGGCAACGGCGGCCGGCACTGGGGCGACATGCTCTGGGCCAACAACATGTGCGCCTGGGGCAGCGCCTCGGTGCAGTGGGGCGGCGGCAACGGCGGCCAGAACGGCTCCGGCACCACGGGCAAGGCCTGCCGCTAGCGCGATCGAGGGGGTCGTGGCCGCGCGGGCGCGGCCCCTGGTTCACCGGAATGTCACACCGGCCATCTAGGCTGGATGCAACATGACGAAGCACATAATCTGGGATTGGAACGGCACGCTCTTCCACGACGTGGACGCCGTGGTCGGGGCCACCAACGAAATCTTCAGGCCGTACGCGCTGCCCGAGCTGACCGCCGACGGCTTCCGCGCGGTCTACACCCGGCCCATCTGGGTCGCCTACGAGCGCCTGCTCGGCCGCCCGCTCGGCGAGGGCGAGTGGGAGCTGCTCGATGACGGGTTCCACGAGCACTACTACCGGCTGAGCGACGTGTGCGGGCTGGCCCCGGACGCCGAGCTGCTGCTGTCCAACTGGACGGGCACCCAGTCGCTCTGCTCGATGGCGCCGCACGCCCACCTCGTGCCCAAGGTCGAGTCGTTCGGCATCACCCCGCACTTCACCCGGATCGACGGCCTCACGGGGGCCACCGGTGGCGAGAAGGCCGCGCACATGACCGCGCACATCGAGGCCATCGGGGTCGACGCCGACGAGATCCTGGTGATCGGCGACAGCATCGACGACGGGCTCGCCGCCAAGCACGTGGGCGCCAGGGCGGTGCTCTACACCGGCGGGATGACCACCAGGGCGGAGCTGGAGGGCACCGGGCTGCCGGTGGTGGACACGCTGGCCGAAGCGTTCGACTATGCCTGATCATGCTTAAATCGGTCAGGCAGGAGCCCTGAGAGCGGCGACGGCCGTACCCTTGCAGGGATCCCTCAGGAGGCCGCCATCAATCGCCTTGTGCTGTGGAACGTCGACCTGACACTGGTCGACGTCGCCATCGTGACCAGAGACGCCTACGCCGAGGCGTTCCGCCTGGTGACCGGGCGCCCGCTGGTCAAACTCGTGCCCCCGCTCGGCCGCCCCGACTCAGAGATCGTCTTCGAGACGCTCGCCGTCAACGGCATCGTGGCCGAGGACGGCCACCTGCCCCGGTTCCTGGCCGCGCTCGCCACGGCCTTCGCCGACCGGCGCGGGCGGCTGGCGAAGCAGGGGCGGATGATGCCCGGGGCCAAGGACGCGCTGAAGTCGGTGTCCCGGCTCGACGGCGTGGTCCAGACGGTGCTGACCGGGACGATCAAGAGCAACGCCGTGCACAAGCTGAAGGCGTTCGGGCTCGACAAGCACATCGACTTCGACCTCGGGGGTTACGGCGAGGAGGTCTACCCGAAGGCGACGCTGCTGCAGGTGGCGCAGTCGCGGGCCAAGCAGCGGCTCGGCACGCCATTCACGGCGGCCAACACCGTGGTGATCGGGGACTCCACGCGGGACGTGCAGGCGGCGAAGATCGGCGGGGCCGCGATGATCGGGGTCGCGTCGGGCCGCTCGATGGCGGGCGAGCTACGCGAGGCGGGGGCCGACGTGGTGCTGCCCGACCTCTCCAACGCCTCGGAAGTGGTGGCCGCCGTCGCCGGCCTTGAAGCGGAAGGTGTCGTAGCGGCCGTCGGCGGCGTACACGCTGATGCTGCCGCGCATGGACGTGCCGGTCCTGATCTCGATCCAGTTGGTCTTGCAC